>JAEXTU010000373.1 GCA_023453335.1 Pseudomonadota bacterium
CTTCACGCCCGAGGAGTACCGGCTGGCCCTGCGCAACCTCTTCACCCTGCTGCGGCCGGGGGGAAGCTACTTGGCCTTTGACTGGTTCCATCCCTACCTGCAGGAAGTGGCCATCACCGAGCATTCCCGGCTCTTTGTCCGGGGCCAGAAGATCCACTTCCGGAGCTACCGGGCCGTGCGCAGCGCACTGGAGGAGGCCGGGTTCGAACGGGTGGAGTTCCGGCCCTTCCGGATCCCCATCGACCTGCCCCGGGCCGAGGACCCCGGCGACCTGGTGACGCACACCGTGCGCACCGCCGAGGGCGAGCGGCTCAATTTCCGGGGGACCCTGTTCCAGCCCTGGTGCCACCTGGTGGCGCACAAGCCGGCGGCCTGACATGGCGGGGCGCACCTTCAAGTCCCACCTGGACCGACGCATTTCCTACGTGCTGGCGGTCAAGGACAACCCCGGCGACCTGCCCGGGCTGGCCGCCCGCTGCGCGTCGCTCAAGGGCCCGGACGACGAACTGGTGGTGGTGGACGGCTCCGCGCCCGAGCACCGGGAGGCCATGCTCGCCGCCCTGGAGGGCTGGGCCGACGTGGTGGTGTCCGAGCCGGATCGCAGCGGGGCGCACGCCCTGAACAAGGGCATCCTCCTGTCCCGGGGCCGCTACGTCCGGCTGCTGACCATTGACGACACCATCCACCGGGAGGGCACCGAGCAGGCTGTAGCGGTCCTGGACTCCCACCCCGGCGTGGGGGTCATGCTCTGCGGCGGGACCCGGGAGAAGGACGGGGTGCTCTCGCATTTTTACGTGCCGTCCGGGGTGGACTACGGGGCCCATCCCGGGAACGTCCTGACGTTCGGCGGCTGCGGGGTGGGCATGTTCGTGCGCAAGGAGGCCTTTGCCCTGGCGGGGCTGCTCTCCCAGGTTCGCATGCTCACGGACCCGGAGTTCGTCATGCGGGCCATCTTTCTGGGGGTGGACGTGCGCTTCTGCCGCTGCAACGTGTTCCATCATCCCATCGACCGGAACAGCACGACCGTCCGCCTTGCCGCGGAGAAGCCGGCGGTGGTGCGCTGGCTGCGCGAGACCTACGTGCAGCCCTTCCCCGTCCCGATTCCGGGCTGGCCCAAGCCCGACCCCACGCGTTGCAAGCCGGTCTGGGACGGGGGTTTCAGCTAGGGTTCGAGATAGCGCAGCAGCGGCGAGTCCGGGCCCCGGTCCTTCACGACCTGGGCGCGTAGCAGGCTGCGGAAGGCCGGGTCCTGCTCCGTGGGATTCTGGTCCACTCCGCAGTCCATGGCCCGGCACAGGCCGGTGTCGAGCCGCCGCCCGGCGGCGATGGCCATGCGCAGGGCGGCCAGCCGCTTGCCTCGCCAGATGTCCCGCAGGGAGTCGGTGGTGGCGTCGCCCAGGGGGTAGAGCCCCAGGTAGTCGTCGCAGCAGGGATGAACCGAGCCGTCGTGCCTCACCAGGAGCCGCTGCCAGGGGGAGGCGCAGAAGCGGGCCGGGTCGTGGGGCACGGGGTAGGCGGCGAAATTGTTCAGGGTGGAGCCCACCAGGATTCGGTCCGCCAGGGGAGAGAAGACCCGCTGGAATTCTTCCTGCTCGCCCTCCCGGAACCAGAGGGATACCGCATTGATGCGCACGGCCGGCCACTGCGAGCCCCTGCGGCGCTTGATTTCCTGTAGAGTCCGGAGTTTATCCTGCAAATCCGAGAAGTTGCCTGGGCGGCGTACGGCTTCGTAGGTCGCCCCCACCCCGTCCGCAGAGATGACGATGTAATCGGTCCTGGTGTCCACCAGGTTCTCGAGCAGGGACTCGTCCAGGCGCAACCCGTTGGTGAGGAAGGATATGTTGCCGGAGTACACCTGCCTGGCATGCCGGAGAAGGTCCGGGAATTCCGGGTGGAGCAGGCACTCGCCGCGCCAGGAGAGCCGTATGGAGCAGGGGCGCTCCCGGGCCACCTCGGCCATGATGCGCCGGAACAGGGCAGGGTCCATGATCCCGGTGCGCACGTCGTCGCGCACGGTCTGGAAGCACATGGGGCAGTGCATCTGGCACAGGGAGCAGGTCTCGATGTCCACGTGTCCGGGGAATCGCGAGGCCAGCTTCAGCCGGGGATACCAGTTCCAGAGCACGCGGCTCTTCAGGTAGCCGGCCAGGGAGTGCTGGCGCAGGGCGTAGCGCAGTTTCTCGCCGAAGGGCCCGAGGATGCGGACGTTGGGGTTGATCACCGGCATGGCGTTACCTGCGCGGAGGGCGGGTTAAGGGCCTCCCCGGGGTTGCCCGGGATGCGGCCCTGGTCCAGGAGGCGGAGCCAGGTCTCCAGGTTCACCAACTGCCACAGGAACATCATGTGGTTCTCCCGGGGTTGGCCGCTGGCCACCAGGGATGCGTGCTCCCGGGCCAGGCGCTCGGCCTCGGCCGGGACGTAGACGCCGCGCTCGCGGAAGGAGCGGGAGCGGATGAGGTCCAGCACCTGCTCCAGCCCGCTGCCGGTGAACCAGACGTGGGCTGGTGCGTTCCAGCCGGTCTTCTTGACCCGCAGCCGGGTCTCTTCCGGGAGCACGCCCTGCATGGCCCGGCGCAACAGGTGCTTGGTCACGCCCTGGCGGATCTTGAGCCGGCCCGGGACCCGGAACATGAATTCCACCAGGCGGTGGTCGAAGAAGGGGAGCATGTTCTCCAGGCCACAGGCCGCGGCGTTGCGGTCCCCGGCCCGCAGGCAGCAGGGGGCGGTCTCCCGGGAGATGTCCTGCCAGGCGCGGTTCTTGAGCGCGGAGGAAAAGGGGTGCTCCATCACCGGCGTGAAGCTGGCCATGTCAAAGAAGCCGGGGTCCAGGGCTGCCGCGTACCGGAGCATCCGGTCCCGGTCCGACAGACAGCGACCGGGCCTGGCCGCGTCCGTCACCCGGGCCAGGGTGGCCAGGGCCGCCTCGCGGTTCTTGCGGTACACGGGGTGGTCGTGGTGCCGGGCCCAGCAGGCGATCTCGTTCTCCAACTCCTCGCTGCGGCCGGCTGCGAGCAGGTCCGCGAAGTGGAAGAAGAAGTACTCGTACTCCCCGGCGTTGAGCTCGTCCCCGCCCAGCCCGCCGAACAGGGTCCCGAACCCTCTGGCCGCGGCCTCCTCGCAGAGCAGGAAATGGGAGAGCCAGGTGGCGGTGGCGACGGGCTCGTCGTGGTGCGCCACCAGGCGCTCCACCAGGGCGAAGACGTCGGGGTGCCCCACCGTGACGGGCAGCCAGGGGTCGCAGGCGGCCTCGGCCATGGGCCGGATCTCGAGGGACTCGTCGAACGTCTTGTCCTGGTAGACCGTGGACAGGGCCGGGAACTTGCGGCCAGCTAGGCGGGAGGCGCAGGCCAGCACCGAGGAGGAGTCCATGCCCCCGGACAGGGTGAAGGCCGGGCGCTCCGCAGCGCTGAGGCGGCGGCCCACCGCGTCCAGGAGCAGGGCGCGGTATTGCTCGGCCAGTTCCTCCTCGGAGGCGGCACTGTCCTCGCCGTCCGTCAGCCGCCAGTATGTCTCCTGGACGATGCGTCCGTCCTTGCAGCACAGGGCCGTGGCTGCCGGGACCTGGAACACGCCCGCATAGGGCGAGGCCTCGGGCGCGTTGTCGAAGGTCCGGTAGTGGGAGGCCGCCACCAGGGCCACGAAGCGCCGGTCCGGCTCCCCGGATACCCCGGGCAGGCGCAGCAGGGGCGCGGGCCGGGAGCAGAAGGCCAGCCCGTCTCCGGTGCGGGCGTAGTAGAGCGACCGCAGGCCGAACCGGTCCCTGCCAAGCCAGAGCTCGCCCGCGGTGAGGTCCAGGACCGCGGCCGCGAAATCGCCGTTGATGCGCTGCAGGGCCGGGACGAAACCGTACCGGTGGCAGAGGTCCAGGAGGACGTGGGCCGGGGTGGGGCCGGCAGGGAGCTCCTCGGGGTTGTAGAACCGGCCGTCCACCACCGCCAGGCGCTGCCCTATGCGGGCCAGGGCCGGTTCCCCGGTCCCCAGCCAGGCCAGGGTCGCGTTCCCTGCCTCCAGGCGGCAGCAGATCCCCCCTTGCGGCGCAGGGAGCAGAGAGAGGAGGGATGCGGCCTCGCGCGGGCCGGCCCAGACGCCGGCTAGCCGCGGCACGGCGTCCTCTCGTACTGGGCCAAGGAGGTCACCGGCCTCGCCTCCAGCAGTCCCTTTTCCACGAAGCGGCGCAGGTAGGCGTCCAGGAGCGGGAAGGGCAAGGCGAAGCGCTCCGCAAGTTCAAAGACCGTGTCGGTCCCGTTGAGGCTGCGGGGCAGGATGTCCTGGATCTCGCCTAGGCGCAGTTCGTCCGGGGAGATGTCCTTGGCCACCACGGGGTCCGGCCGCTGCACGTACAGGTTGTACCTGGGGTTGGACAGGCAGACCAGGCCCTCATAGGTGCGCACCGGCACCCAGTCCGCCTCCAGGATGTCCACCATGCTCAGGAGCGCATCCAGGGCCTGGTCCAGGCTCTCCAGGAGAACGATGCCCATATCGTCCCGGCTGGTGTGGTATTCGGGATAGGGCCAGCGGGACACGGAGATCATGGGCACCTCGATGCCCGGGGCCTCCCATACCGTCTCGTCGTTGCCCACGATGGAGCGGAACGACCCCACCTTCAGGTCGGGCTGGACCGCGCGGAGGGCCTGCTCCGCCACCCGGTCCATGATGCTGCGTCCGGTGAAGCTCTGTTGCAGGACCAGGGGGCCCCTGCTGCCGACCATCTCCACGAAGCAGCCCAGCTTGAGGCGGGACCGCTCCTCGCGTGACAGGCCGGCCAGGTAGAACACCGTGCCCAGGTGCTCCGGGGCCAGGATGCCCAGGTAGGACCAGCGGGTCTTGCGTCCGGCCAATCGCTTGAACATCTCCAGGATGACCAGCACGCCCACCAGGTCGTCGTTGGCCTGGCAGGGATGGCAGGTATGGGCGTTGAACACTACGGTGTCCGGCGACGCGCCGGGGTGGCGGGCCTCGGCCACCAGCATCTCCCCGGGGGTGAACTCGGTGAGCAGATCCACTTCGTAGTCGCCCGCTGGCCAGTCCCGGTAGGTGGCCCACGGGATGCAAAGGCCCCAGTGGTGCACCCACGGCCGGTAGTTGTTCATGCAGTGGAACGCATAGGCCTCGGGAAAGCTCTTGGAGGAGAAAACGTGGCGGTCCAGTTCTTCCTTGGTGATCGTGCCGGAGAAGGAGGCGGAGGATCCGGCCACGGCCATGGGGTGGGCCGTGCCGTCGAAAAGCACTGCGCCGTCCTTGCGCACCAGTGCCCGGTGCACGGTCCAGGCCTTGGGCACCACCCAGCCGTTGTGCTCGGCGTCCGAGGGATAGGCGCGCAGCTCCAGGGGGTGGATGCGGCCGAGCAGTTCGAACAGCCGAAGGTTGTCGGGCATGGTGATGCCGATGTTGAGTCGCAGCGCCTCGGCCAGCAGGTCCAGGTCGAACATGGCGGGGGTCCTCATGCCCGGGGCGCGGCCCCGAGCCGGGTCCCGGGCCGGATGCCCAGGGCCCGGGCGGTATCGGCCGCGGGCATCGCCACCCGGCCGTCGTGGAGTGTCGTGATGCGCACCCGGCCCCGACCGGCCTGGACCAGGATGCCTTCGGCCGCGATCTCCAGGACCTCGCCGGGCAGGGGGCCGGTGGCCTCCTGGTCCTCTGCCCGGGCCTTGACCAGCTCCAGGGGGCGCTGGCCCAGGTAGGTGACGGGCGGTCCCGAGGGCGAGGCAAAGGGCCGGTAGGACAGGGCGCGGACGAAATCCGCCACCTCGGCGGCGCGCCAGCCGAAGTTCACGGTGCCGCCCAAGGGCGGCTTGTTGGGGTAGAACCGGCGCTGGGCCAGGTCCTGGGGACGCCGCGCCGGGGTGCGGCCCGCGGCCAGATCCTCCACCAGGTTCCCCAGCAGGTCCACCCCGGCGTTGAGGGCCCGCATGTACACGGTGAGGCCGGTGTCCTCCGGGCCCAGCGGAAAGCGGGCCTCGGCCAGCACATCGCCGGCGTCCACCCGCTCCTCCATCACGTGGATGCTGGCCCCGAATTCGCGCTCGCCGTTGATGATGCCCCACTGGTACACGAAGGAGCCGGCGTAGGCGGGCAGAGGGCCGGGGTGGAAGTTCACGGCCAGGCCGGACGCCTGCAGGACGCTGCCGGGAAAGACCACGGTGGAGTTGAAGTTCATGAACAGGTCCGGGGCCAAGGAGGCCAACTCGGTAGCCGCCTCGGCCCGGCCCAGGTTGGCCAGGTCCAGGAGCGGCCCGGCGTAGCCGGCCGGAGGGGCGGAACCGGCCGCCAGGGCCAGGCCAGCGAGTTTTGCCCCAGGCAGCCCGGCGATGCGCCGCAGGATAGGGCCCCCGGCCGTGGCGTCCCCGGCAAAGACGATGCGGAGCATACCGCGCCTCAGAGCCTCTCCCGGATGCGGGCGGGCCAGGCGTCTGGGTCCGGGCCGTGCTGGGCCAGGAAGGCCAGGGCAAAGCGCTCCACCCCGAAGGCGGTGCAGCCGGTGCAGGCCGGCATGCCCGCCGGGTCGGCGATGGAGAAGGTCTTGCCGAAGAAGTTCTGGTGGAAGTTCAGGGAGCCTACCGCCAGTCGGTACCCGGAGTGGGGCAGCTCGACCAGGATCTCGTACTTGAGCTCCAGGGCCTTCTGGAAGAGCTGCTTCTTCATGTCCTCGCCCGCGAAGAAGGGGTCCGAGGCGCTCTCGATGCGGCAGCGGAGGCCCAGCGCGTCCAGCAAATCCTTGGCCCACTCCAGGCAGGCCGCGCGGCGGGCCAGCACGAAGTCCTGGCTGCCCACGAACACCACCTCGCGCATGGTGAAGTCCCACAGCCGCTCCACCATGTGCAGGCTGCCGGACTCGTAGCGGAAGCACTTGCCCTTGCACAGGAAGGTGCGCCCCTCCTGGCCGGGGGCGAGCTTGGCCCCCTCGATGGTGTGGTAAACGTGGTAGCACACCGCAGGCGACAGGGCGTTCTCGGACCTGGCCTCGGCCACCGAAACCTCGGCGGGCGGGGTGTCCCGGTAACGTGCCGAGAAATCCTGCAGCACGTCAATGTCCTCGGGCAGGTGGTGGGCCAGGGTGAGGTAGTTGGGGAAGGAGGCGAAATACTGGCAGCGGCCCAGCACCTCCACCGGGAGCAAGGTGGGGAAGGCGTACTCCTCAGCCTCCAGGCTGCGGCCCAGGTTCACGAAGATGCCGTCCAGGGCGTGCATGAGGGAGCAGAAAATCGGGCCGAAGGAGAAGAGGCCCTTGCCCCGGGGCACGATCTCCCCGCGCTCCAGGAGGGTGGCGTACACGTCGCCCCGCCAGGGCGGGGTCACGTCTTGGCGGTCGAAATACACCTTGCAACTCAGCGGAGTCAGGTTGTCCACCACCGACGTGAAGATGCGCCGGACCTTGTCCCGTAGGTCAGGGGGCTCCTGGTCCACGCCCGGTGCGAACCGGAAGGTGGCGCCAGCCAGGTCCGGGTCGGGATCGATGCCGGCAATGGCGGGGTTGGCGTAGAAGAGCTTGGCCAAGAGGTCCTTGCGGGACTCGGCCGGGGCCGGCCCGGGGAAGGCGACGTGGATGTCCATGTCTAGTCCTTTGCCGCGAGCAGGTCGAGGATGCCCGGCACGGAGATGCAACGCAGGATGTTTTCCTCCGTAATGGACACGCCCCGGTCCTGCTCCAAGCGGAGCATGAGGTTGAGATGGGCCACCGAGTCCCATGCCGGGATGCTGTTGAGGGTGGAGTCCGGGCGGATCGCCTCGGGCGGCACGCCGAAGATGCTGGCCATGGTCTGTTGCAATTCTTCGAACATGGGATGGTCCTATGCGGTGGTGCAGCCCGGGGTCGGGCCTTTCCACGGTTCGCGTTTTGGGGGGGTGCGGAGCAGGAAGAAGATGTCCTCGCGCAGTCCCTGGACGGCCGCATCGAACACGTCGCGACAGCGGACGGCGTGGGCCGAGCTGTAGCCCAGGGCCACGCGTCGAGCCTGTCCCGCGGCGAGCAGGCTTTCCTGGAGGCGAGAAAAATCATACTCCACTCCGCAGTCGAGGTAGCGCACGAAGGCGAAATATCTCCCGGGCAGGGGGCGTCCGTCCCGGAAGGCCGGGGCGTCCCATTCCTTGGTGTAGCCGTAGGGCACGCCCATGGTCTGCTCCACGTGGTGCACGAAGGTCATGGCCCGCAGGTCCACGCCCAGGCAGAGGATGAGGGCGTCAAGTTGCAGCAGGCGGGCGAAGGGCGAGTCGTGGCCGAAGGCCGCGGGCGAGGCGTTGGCGCAGAGGGCCTCGGCCAGGGGCCCCTGGGCGCAGACCGAGAAGAGCGGGTGCACGGAGCGCACGGCCCCGGGCTGCCGGCGCAGGTGTTCGGCCAGCACGCCCTGTTCGGACGGGGAGGTCTCGTACACGAAGGGCGTGCGGTGGCGCACCCAGGACTCGGTGCAGGCCAGGGCCGCCAGGGTGCCCTCCGGGCCCACCGCGCGGCGCAGGGCCGCCAGGTAGGCTCCGGCCACCGACTCCCGGTCGAGTGCTCCCTCGGGCAGGCCGACCCGGGCGATGTCCGCGTGGAGCATCACCAGGTCGCCGGGCTGGACCCCCAGGCCGCGCAGGGCCTCGTCCATCTCCGCGCCGCTGACGGTCTTCATGGCCGCGTCGCGCCCTCCTTGGCTGCGGGCACCATGGTCTGGCGCACGCAGTAGCGGCAGATGGGGTTCTCGGCATATCCCTTGCGGCGATGCAGCGCGCGCAGGGACTCCATCAGCTCGGACCTCCACATGGAGTGCAGGCTCTGTTCCGCGGCGTTGCCCAGCCGGAACTCCTCCCAGCCGTGGATGTGGCCGCAGGCCAGCACCGTGCCGTCCCAGCGCAGGAACAGGCGCTGGAACTGCTTGTCGCAGGAGAAGTCCACCTTGTCCTGGGCAGGGTCGAAGTGCAGGGCGCTGTCCGCGATGTCCAGCTCGTAGTCAATGGGCTCCTGGATGGAGAAATAGTCGGCATAGGGCTCCCAGGCGGCCATGAAGTCGTCCAACTCGTGGGAGTTCACGTTCAGGCGCAGGAAGCTCACCCGCAGCAGGGGGAGCCGGCGGTTGGCCTTGTCCCGCTCCTCCAGGAACTCGTGGATGGCCCGGTTGATCTTGTCCAGGTTGCCGCCCTTGCGAATCTTCGCATAGGTCTCGGGGAGGGTGGCGTCCACGGATATCTCCAGGCGGGCAAGGCCGCCGGCGATGACGCCCCGGGAGATGTCCCGGGTGAGCAGGGAGCCGTTGGAGCCCAGGCGCTGGTCCATGACCCCGCGGTCCGTGGCCAGTGCGACCATGTCCACGATGCGGGGATGGAGCAGGGGCTCGCTCATGAACCCGTAGGTCAGGGCGGGCAGGCCGTGCGCCGCGCCCTCGTCCATGACTTTGCGGAACAGCCCGAAGTCCATGAACTTCTTCCCGACTCCCCGGCGCACGTCGGGGTGCAGGGTCGCGGAGGCGAACACGCACATGTTGCAGCGGTAGTTGCAGTGGTTGTTGGTCTCGATCTCGACGGTGAGCGGGAAGTCCGGGTGCGCCTCCAGGCGCATGCTCGCGTCCCACTGGCGGCGGTATTCCACGAAGCGCGGCCCGTGCTCCTCGGCCAGGATGGCCAGGATATCCTTGTGGCTCACCAGATGGACCTGCTTGTTCTGCTGTTGCTGCGAATATGCCAATTCCATGACGGTGCTCCGGGGCCGGGGGCAGGGGTTTGGCGGAAGAATCCCGGCCGGGATTGGAAAATGCAATATCCGAACCATGCCAGGACCCGGTCAGCGGGTCCAGGTCCCCCGATTGGCCAGCCACCAGACCAGGGTACGGCGGATGCCCTCGGCCAGGCCGATGGCGGGCCTCCATCCCAGGGCGTTCTGCAGCCTGGTGCAGTCCAGCGCCCGCCATGAGATGGCCGTGGGCCGGTCGCTCTGGTAGCGAATCTGGCTGGGGACGTGCCCGGCCGCGGCCAGGGCCAGGTCCACCACCTGGCCCACGCTCACCGGTTCGCCGGAGCCCAGGTTGAAAACCCCGCCGGGGATATCCCTGGCCAGGAGCAGGCGGGCAACGGCCTCGGCGAAGTCCTCGGCATAGATCACGTCGCGCCGCACCTCCGGACTGCCCCAGACCTCGAAGGGGTCCATGCCCTCCGCAGCCTTGCGGATGATGGCCGGGATGAAGTTGGAGTTGGCCGGGTCGAAGCGGGCGAAGGGGCCGTAGATGTTCGCGCAGCGGGCCACCACCGCCTCCAGCCCGTACTTTTCCCGCCAGAAGCCGCAGAGCTTTTCCGCAGCGCGTTTGGCCCAGCCCACGCCCTTGTAAGCGGGATGGGGATCCTGGTTAAGGTCCAGGTCGTCTTCTCGCACCAGGCCTTCCCGCTCCTGGTAGACCGTGGCGCTGGAGAGGTAGACCAGCCGCTTCACCCCGGCCTCGACACAGGCGTCCAGGAGCAGGGTGTCCATGACCAGGTTGTCCGTGACTTGCAAGTGCGGTTGGGCCGCGGACCCGACCCCGCCGCCCCGGGCCGCGGCCAGAACGGCGGCGTCGCAGCCCGCCGTGGCGGCCTGGCAGCCCTGGCGGGTGGTGAGGTCGGCCCGGCGGTACTCGATGCGGGGAGACGGGACCAGGGGGGCGCTGTGGTGGATGGTGGCCACCAGGCGTGCGTCCGGGCAGCAGTCCTGCAGGCGCTGAAGGATGCTCGCACCGGCCATGCCGGCGCCGCCGGCCACGAGGATGGTCTGCATGGGGATGTCCTGCCTCAGGTCCTGGCGGTCCGCACAGGACGCGGTCCGGTTGTCCGACCCCAGGGCGCATAGCCCGTTGCCCGGGCGGGAGCAGACCGCTGGCGGCCGGGCCTGCATTCCTTCCCGGCCGGGGAAAGGGCCTTGTTTTTGCAAGGATAGCCGGTCATGATGTCGCCACTCCACATCCAGCGAGGTGTCCATGCCCCGGTTTGACGAGTTCATCGGCCAGATGAAGCAGCGCATCGCCGCCATGTTGCAGGAACGGGCCGGCCTGTCCGCCGGGGCTGTCGTCCACCCCTCGGAACTCTGGTCCGAGATGCTCGATGTGTACAGCTACCTCGGCAGCCTGGGGCCGGACGACTTCCGGCGCATTCGGCTGCACACCACCATCCTGTTCGAGAAGAGCTACCTCCAGTACTGGCATGCCTACCCTGAACCCGACCCCAGGGCCGAGGCCGAGAAGGTGGGCTACGTGGCAGCCCTCGACGGAGTGCCCGAGGCGTATTGGGTGGAGGAGCCGGCCATCCCGGGCATCGCCCGGATTCCCGGGGTGCGCTACCAGGGGCGCATCGTCAACTCCACCATGGCCCGCTACCAGCGCTGCGTGTCCACCCTCTTCCACGCCGGGGCCTTTGCCCACCTGGCGGGGCTGGGCCGGCGCGGGCTGGTGCTGGAGATCGGCGGCGGCTACGCCGGCCTGACCCACAACCTGGGCCGCATGGTGGCCGGCCAGGCCACCTGCGTCATCGTGGACCTGCCCGAGATGTTCTACTTCCAGGCCCCGTTCCTGGCGGCCAACAACCCGGACAAGTCCGTGTACGTCTACAACCCCGGGGATTTCGCCGGGGAGTTTCCCGCTGGGCTCCTGTCCTCGCATGACTTCGTGCTCTTCCCCAATTACGCCCTGCCGCGCCTGGCCGGCCTGGACGAGATTACGTTCAGCGTCAATCTCCAATCGTTCCAGGAGATGCTGCCGGAGCAGGTGGCGGGTTACCTTGACTTCGTCCGGGAC
>JAEXTU010000399.1 GCA_023453335.1 Pseudomonadota bacterium
CGCCATGCCGGGTCACGCCACGCCAAAGCCCTTTGTCCGGGTCGGGTCGTTCCTCCTGCGCGCGGCTGTCGTCGTCGGCTGCTTCGCCTACATCTTCCACGACCTGGACCTGGGCCGGGCCGCGGCGGTCCTGGCGAAATACCGCCTCGCCCCCCTGCTGGTCGCCCCGCTCTATGTCATGGCGACGCTGCTGCCGCCGGCCCTGCGCCTGCGCTTCCTGATGGGGAAGCGGCTGAAGCTGCGGGCGGCCTACCAGGCAATCGTGCTCGGGCTGGGCCTGAATGTGGTCTTGCCGGCGCGGCTCGGCGAGATTGCCAAGGCGCTGTACGCCAGCGACCAGGCCGACGCGCCCGCAGCCAAGGGTTTCGGCATGGTTTTCTGGGAGCGGCTCTTCGACCTGCAGGCCCTGTGCGCCATGGCCGTCGTGGTCGCGGCCCTGTACCGGAAGCAGGTTCTGGTTCTCCCGCTGGCGGCGGTGGTGGCGGGGATCTGGCTCCTGGTGCTGGTGCAGCGGCGTTGGCCCCGGCTGGGACAGCGGATGGCCGGGCTGGTGCCCACCCGCACAGCCCGGGGCCTGGCCCGGGAGTTTCTCGACGGGGTGGCGGGTGCGACCAGCTGGCGTTTTTTCCTCATGCTGTCGCTGTATACCCTGTTCACCTGGCTCTGGTACCCCGGGGTGTACGCCCTGGTCCTCAATGCGGCCGCCGGGATGCACCTCGACGCCGGCCAGGTCATCCTGGTCTTTCTGACCGCGGCGTTGGGGGCGGCCATCCCGTCCTCTCCCGGAGCCCTTGGGGTTTACGAGGCCTCGGTGTATGTTGGCTTGGCCTGGTGCGGGGTGGGCAAGGAAGAGGCGGTGGCCGCGGCCCTGGCCCTGCGCTGCCTCATGTTCCTGCCCCTGGCGGTGGGTGGCGTCCTGGTGCTGGTCGCCGCGCGCATAAACCTGGGGAGCCTGCGGATGCGGTTTGCGGCCTACGAGGAGGAGAACCGCACGCCGGCGGCGGAGCCGTCCGGAGCAGGGAAGCCCCTTCCCGAAGACGGGCACCTGCCCGGGTGACGGTGTCCGGGAACGCGGCCATGCGCATCCTGCACTGCGGCAAGTATTTTCCGCCGGACCGGGGAGGCATGGAGACCTTCCTGGGCGATCTGGCCCCGGCCCAGGCCGCGGCCGGGCACCAGGTCCTGGTGCTGGCCAATGCGGGAGAGGTCCCAGCCGGCCGGGAGACGCCGCGCCCCGGGCTCCAGGTGATCCGGTCCCGGGTGGCCTGGACCGTGGGCGGCTATGCGCCCCTGGCCCCGGCCCTGCCCCTGCATTTCCTGCGCGCTGCCCTGGGCTTCCGGCCCGAGGTGCTGCACCTGCACGCGCCCAACGGGGCCGCATTCTGGCTCCTGCTTTTGGGCCTGGGCACGCCCCTGGTCCTGCACTGGCACGCCGACGTGACCTTTCCCCCGGAACGCCGGCCCCCGGCAGCGCTCCTGGCCGCCTGGACTTGGCTGGAGCGTCGGCTCCTGGGCCGGGCCGATGCGGTGGTGGCCACCTCGCCCTCCTATCTGGCCAGCAGCCCCGCGCTGGCGGGGTTCCGGGACAAATGCCGGGTGGTGCCCCTGGGCCTGGCCGACCCGGCCGGCGGACCGGAGGAGGAGCACCCGGCCGTGAACTTTCTGCGCGTGGCCCCGGGCCTCAAGGTCCTGTGCGTGGGGCGGCTGAGCCACTACAAGGGGCTCGCGGTGCTCTGCGCGGCAGCGGCCCAGGTCCCGGAGGTCTCCCTCTGCCTGGTGGGCGAGGGCGAGGAACGGCCGGCCCTGGAGCAGGCCGTGGCCCGGCTGGGCCTGGGCAGCCGGGTGCTCCTGGCCGGGGGGCTTTCCGATGCCGCCAAGGCCGCCTGCTACGCGGCCTGCGACGTATTGTGCCTGCCCTCCCTCTCGCGCAGCGAGGCCTTCGGCCTGGTGCTCCTGGAGGCCATGGCCCGGGGCAAGCCCTGCGTTGCGAGTGCGGTGGACGGCGGCGGGCCGGGTTACGTGGTGCAGGACGGGGAGACCGGGCTCCTGGTCCCGCCTGGGGACGCGGCGGCCCTGGCCGCAGCCCTGCGCCGCCTGGCCGGGGATGGCCGGCTGCGGGCGCGGCTGGGTGCGGCAGGCCGGGAGCGCTTCACCGACCATTTCCGCATCGAGCGGGTGGTTGCGGCCCTGGACGAGGTGTACGCCGGGGCCCGCCGGCGTCGCCATCCCCTGGCCGCCCGGGAGGAGGCCTGAGCATGGGCCGCCGCCGCACCAAGCCCCGGGATCAGGCGCCCGCATCCTCGTCGCCGGAGCGCCGGGTGCCGCGCCTGCCGGGACTGCCCGGCTGGGCCGTGGCCCTGCTGGCCCTGTTGGCGGCCGGGCTGCTCTTTGCCGACGACGCGCTCTTTGTGCGCCACAATCCGCAGTTCCTGGACCACGCCGGCCGGCTGCTGCTCACCGCGGCCGACGGGTACCACTACCTGGCCCTGGCCGACGCGGCGCAGCGGGTGGGCGCCCCGGGCTTTGCTTTGCCCGCGCTGCCCTTCCTGGCCTTGCAGCTCTCCAACCTCCTGGGTGCGGACCTGGTCCGGGTGGCCTTCTGGCTGCCGCCGACCCTGGCCATGCTCCTGGCCCCGGCCCTGGTCCTGCTCGGCCGGTCCCTGGGCCTGTCCCGGGGCGGGGCGGTGCTGGCCGCGGTGTTGGCCTGCGCCGCTCCCTATTGGCACGCCCGCTCCAACCTGGGCTATTTCGACACCGACTGCCTGATCGTGCCCCTGGTGGTCCTGGCCGGTTGGGGTGTGCTGCGTTTCGGCCAGGGGGGGCCGCAGCACTGGGTCGGCCTGGCGCTCGCCGCCGCCTGCCTGCTCCTGCTCCGCTGGTGGTGGGGGCCCAGCGCCCTGCCCGTGGCCGCCGCCTTTGCCGGGGCCTACGTCCTGACCGTATTCGCGCCCGCACCGCGGGCCGAGCGGCTGGTCAAGGCCTCGCTTCTGGCTGTTGGATTGGCCCTGGTCGGGCTCTTCGCCCTGCGCCTGGTCGTGCCGATGCCCGACGTCCTGTCCAAGTTCTTCAAGTCCGCCGCGGGGCACCTGCACCTGATCATCCACCCGCAGGCATCCACGGTCCAGGTGGGGGCCACCATCGGCGAGCTCAAGGAGGTGGGGCTGGCGGGACTGGGCGAGGTGGTTCTGGGCTCGCCCTGGGTCCTGGTTCCGGCCCTGGCCGGCCTGGCTCTGCTCGCGGTGCGGCAGTGGCCGCGGACGCTCCTGTTCCTGCCCCTGCTCGGGCTGGGCGGGCTCTCCCTGGCCTCGGTGCGCTTCGCCATCTTCCTGGGGCCGCTCCTGGGCCTGGGCCTGGGTTCGTTCGTGGACGCTGGCTGGGCTGCGGCCTCCCGCCTGGGAACCCGGGCCGCGGCAGCCCGCGTGGCCGTAGTCCTGGCCGGCCTGGCCCTGGCCGGACCCGCGGTGCGCGAGGCCCTGACCCTCAAGTTCCCGCCGCCGTTCACCGCTCCGGAGACCGCCTTGGCCGCGGCTCTGGGCCGGGAAGCCGCGGCCCGCGGCGAGACGGGGTCAGTTGCCTGGTTGTGGTGGGACTACGGCTACCTGGTTAACTACTATGCGGGGTTACAGCCCCTGTTCGACGGCGGCTCCCAGGAGCCCGACGCCTGTTTCCGGGCGGCGTATCCCCTGATCGGGGC
>JAEXTU010000012.1 GCA_023453335.1 Pseudomonadota bacterium
GCGGCCGGGGCCGCGGCCCAGGCCGCCAGGGCCAGCAGGATGGTGAGGATGATGCGGTGCTGCACGCCATGCTCCAGGGGGCTCCGGCCAGGCCTTCCCGAGGCCCGGCGCTCTCTGTTGAATCGCCCGGACCGCCGCGCTTCTTTAGGGTGCCGGGGTCCGGATCACCGCCGGGGCAGGACGCGGGCGCACGGCCCAGCGGACCGCGACCCGGCGCGAAGCCAGGCCCCGCGCCTGGCACTTGACGCCGGGCCGAGTTTTGGGTGTATGGATGGCGACTTCCCGGCAACACCCGAGCGCGGCGGAAAAAGCGTGGCCACCCAGAAGCCCTCCATCGACCTCTCCCAGGTCACCTCCCAGAAGATCGACGGACTCACCCTGTCCATGGACGTGGGCACCCGCTGGCGGATCAAGCCCGTGGCCTCGGACAAGGTCTACGAGTGCACCTACCTGGGCTCGGTCTACCCCACCTACCTGCTGGCCACCCTGCCCACCGCGGGCGGGGCCAAGGAGGTCTTCCCCCCGGAGCGGGTGGTGAACATCTCGTTCCTGCACGAGGACTACAACATTTGCAAGTTCGAGACCCAGGTGAAGGCCACCATCACCAGCCCGTTCCAGGCAGTGTGCTACACCTACCCCGAGTTCTTCCACGCCCTGAACCTGCGCAAGCACGAACGCGCGGTCTGCTCCCTGCCCTGTTCCCTGGAGTACAACCAGCAGACCCTGCAGGGCCTGACCCTCAACATCTCCAACGGCGGGGCCAAGGCCGCCTTCCTGGGCGACAGCGCCACGGCCTTGCGCGACATCGCCGATTCCGCGCCGGTCACCCTGCGGGTGACCCTCACCCACGGGGAGGCGGACCTGGTGCTGTCCTGCCTGGTCAAGAAGATCGTCCGCGACGACGCCGGGGTGGCCCTGGGCTTCATGTTCGCCGAGGTGGACCCGGAGGTGGGCCGGACCCTGCGCCGCTACGTGGAACTCTCCCGCTACGTGGCCAAGTACCGGTTCGACTGAGCCCCTTCCCGCAGGGTCCGCTTCCCGGACCCGGACCCGCCTTCCGGAAATTTCTCCCCGTTCGCCTGAACTTTCCTGAACTCCTTGTATTTTCCCCCACTTTTGCCTATGCCTGGGGCGCGGCCATCCGGCCCCTCCGGCCGGTCCGCCGTAGCCACGACCATGAGCGACCACGCCGCACTCCGCACCTTCCCCCTGGGGGGCGTCCATCCCCCGGGCCGCAAGCAGCCCGCCGCGGGGCTGGCCATCGAACAGCTGCCCCCGCCGGGCGAGTACGTGGTGCCCCTGCTCCAGCACCTGGGCGCGCCAGCCATGCCCCTGGTCAAGAAGGGCGAGGCCGTGGCCGAGGGCCAGTGCATCGGCAAGGTCGAAAAAGGCCTGGGCGCGGCGGTGCACAGCCCCTGCGCCGGCAAGGTCACGGCCCTCACCCGCACCCCGCACCCCATCCTGGGCCCGGTGCCCGCGGTGGCCATCGCGCCCGACCCCGAGGCCACCCCCTTCGCCCCGTTCCCTGTCGAGTGGGAGTCCATGGAGCCTTGCGACATCCTGGGCCGCATCAGGGAGGCCGGGGTGGTGGGCATGGGCGGGGCCGGATTCCCCACCCACGTGAAGCTCTGCCCCCCGCCGGACCTCACCGTCGACACCTTCATCGCCAACGGGGTGGAGTGCGAGAGCTACCTGGCCGCGGACCACCGGCTCATGCTGGAGCACGCCGCCGGGGTGGTGGCCGGGGTGCGCATGGCGCTCACCGTGCTGGGGGTTTCCCGCGGCGTCATCGGGGTGGAGGCCAACAAGCCCGACGCCATCGCCGCCCTGGAGAAGGCCGTGGCCGAAGCCGGCGAGACGGCCCGGATTTCGGTCGCCTCCCTGGCGGTCAAGTATCCCCAGGGCTCGGAAAAGCAGCTCATCCATGCGGTCACCGGCCGCAGCGTGCCGGCCGGCGGCCTGCCCGCCCACGTGGGCTGCGTGGTGCAGAACGTGGGCACCTGCTTCGCCATCCACGAGGCCGTGGCCCTGGGCCGGCCCTGCTACGAGCGGGTGGTCACCGTGGCCGGGGCCGGGGTGGCGCGGCCCGCCAACCTGCGCTGCCGGGTGGGCGCCTCGCTCCAATACATTATCGACTACCTGGGCGGGGTCACCGACGCGGCCGTGAAATGCGTGCTGGGCGGCCCCATGATGGGATTTGCCCTGCAGGGCCTGGACTACCGGGTGAGCAAGGCCACCTCCGGGGTGCTCCTGCTCACCGCGGCGGAGACCGGGACCGGGGACTTCGGCCCCTGCATCCGCTGCGGCCGCTGCCTGGACGCCTGCCCCATGGGCCTGGAGCCCCGTGACATCTCCATCTACGCCGAGCGCGGCCGCTATGCGGACACCCCGCGCTTCGGCCTGTGGGACTGCTTCGAGTGCGGCTCGTGCGCCTACGTGTGCCCGGCCAAGCGGCCCCTGGTCCAGTTCATCCGCGCCCGCAAGCTGCGCTTGCGGTGCCGGGGGTAGGCATGGGGCAGCGTCTCTGGCAGGTTTCCATGTCCCCCCATCTCAAGGACGGGACCAGCACGGCGGGCATCATGTGGTCGGTGGCGGCCGCGCTGCTGCCCCAACTGGCCCTGTCCGCCTGGGTCTTCGGGCCGCGGGTGCGGGTGGTGGCCGGGGTGAGCGTGGGCAGCGCCGTGCGGGCCGAGTGGGCGGGGCGCCGGGCCATGGGCCGGGACAACAGCGTGGCCGACGGCAGCGCCGCGCTCACCGGACTGCTCCTGGCCTACGTGCTGCCCCCGGGGGCCTCGCTGGATTTGCCCTTCTGGGGCGCGGTGTTCTCGGTCATCATCGCCAAGCAGCTGTTCGGCGGCCTGGGCTTCAACTTCTTCAATCCCGCGCTCATGGGCCGCGCCTTTTTGGCCGTGGGCTTCCCGGTGGCCATGACCACCGCCTGGATCATGCCCCACTACCCGGACTTTTTGGCCTCCCTGGCCGGGCCGGACGCGGTGGCCACCGCCACCCCGCTCTACGTGCTCAAGCACGCGGGCTATGCCGAGTTCGCCCGGGAGTACGGCGGCGCGCGGGGCCTGGCCTCCTTCGTCCTGGGGTTCCGGCCCGGCTGCATCGGCGAGACCAGCCCGCTCCTGCTGCTCCTGGGCGGCGGCTACCTGCTGTGGCGGCGCATCATCACCTGGCACATCCCCGCGGCCATGCTGGGCGCCACCGCGCTGCTGGTCTGGGTCTTCGGCCCCGAGGGCTGGTTCACCGGCCCGGTGCTGGCCCACCTGCTCTCGGGCGGCCTGGTGCTGGGCGCGTTCTTCATGGCCACCGACTACGTGACCTCGCCCTCGCGGCCCGCGGCCAAGCTGGTGTTCGGGGCCGGGTGCGGCGCGCTCACCGTGCTCATCCGGCTCAAGGGCGGCTATCCCGAGGGCGTGTGCTACGCCATCCTGCTCATGAACTGCCTCTCCCCGGTGCTGGACGACTGGATCCGGCCCAAGCGCTTCGCCCCGCCCCTCACCTGCGAACCCGGGAAGGCCAAATGAGGGAGTTCCTCAAGATCGCGGCCAACCTGGTGGCCATCTGCCTGGTCTCGGCCGGGCTCCTGGGGGTGGTGTTCATCCACACCGAGGCCGCCCGGGTGCGCAACGAGGAGGCCCGCCTCACCGCGTCCATGCAGCGCTATCTGCCCGCGGGCGCGAAGGATGTTACCTACGCTCCTATCCACCGCTACCTGGTGGAGCGCGAGGGCCAGGAGCCGGGCGTGGGCTACGTGCTGCCCACCCGGGCCGGGCATGCCCTGCTGGTGCTGGACCCCGCGGGCGCGGTGGTCCAGGCCGCGCCCCTCACCGGCCACATGGAGAACCCGCCCGAACGGGAGGAGGCCCTGGCCCGTGCCCTGCCCGGGGCCGCGCTGCGCTTTGCCGACACCTACATCCTGGCCCTGGGGCCGGACAACCAGCGGCTGGCCTCCTTCATCTCCGGCCGCACCACCGGGTTCAAGACCTGGGTGAAGCTCCTGGTGGCCCTGGGGCCGGACAACGGGGTGCTGGGCCTGGAGGTGCTGGAGCACGAGGAGGACCCGGGCCTGGGCGCGGAGATCGAGACCGAGTACTTCCGCAACCAGTTCGCGGGCCGCACCCTGGGGGAGCTGGCCACCCTGGGGGTGGTCAAGCTCCCTCTGCCCGACGACTACCGCCGCTGCCTGGAGCGCTCCCGCTGGGCCGAGCGCGGGCTCGATCCCCAGCGCGCGCAGGAGATCTGCGCCAAGTACGGCGGCGAGCAGATCCACGCCATCACCGGGGCCACCATCTCCAGCCGCCGGGTCACCGACGGGGTGAAGCGGCTGGCCGGGGCTTTCGTCAAGCGCATGGACATGGTCCAGGCCGCGGCCGCCACGGCCGGGCTGGAGCCGGCGTTCTAGCGGGGTATTTTTTATGGCCACCGAACGCACCTACGGCATTCTGGAGCGCCTGGGCAACGGCCTGGTCAAGGAGAACCCCATCTTCAAGCTGGCCCTGTCCATGTGCCCGGCCGTGGCCATGACCAACACCGTGCGCAACGGGTTCCTGCTGGGCCTGGCCGTGCTCTTCGTGCAGGTGGCCTCCAACGTGACCGTGTCCATCCTGCGCCGGGCCATCCACGAGCGCATCCGCATCCCGGCCTACATCATCATCATCGCCACCTGGGTGAGCGTGAGCGACATGAGCCTGGCGGCCTACGCCCCGGGCTTCTACAAGGAAGTCGCCCTGTACGTGAAGCTCATCGTGGTCTTCGCCATCATCATCTCCCGCCTGGAGGTCTTTGCCTCGCGCCAGCCGCTGTGGCCCTCGCTCTGGGACGGGGTGGGCATGGGCCTGGGCTTCATGTTCGGGCTCATGCTGGTGGGCGTGTTCCGCGAGTTTTTGGGCGCGGGCACCCTGTTCGGCCTGGAGATTTTGCCCTTCAAGCCCTTCTTCTTCTGGTCCCTGCCCCCCGCCGGGTTCTTCGCCATCGGGCTCATCATGGCCCTGTTCATCTGGCTGGAGCGCACGTTCAACGCCTGGAGGGCCAGGCGATGAACGCACGCGCCCTCCGCATCGCCCTGCTCCCGGCCCTCCTGCTCCTGACCCTGGCCGGCCCGGCCCGGGCCGCGGGGCTCATTCTCTCCGGTTCGGTGGAGGACGAACACCACCTGGCCCTCACCCTGGCCGGCCCCCTGGAGCCGGGCTGGGACTGGGCCGGCAAGGTGGCGGTGGCCGAGCGGGACAGCCCGGACATCCCCCTCACCGTGACCGGGGTGGCGGTGTCCCCGGACCGCACCGCGCTCACCGTCGCCTTGGCCGAACCGTTGGCCGGACAGGGCGCCTACCGGGTGGCCCTGCACGACCTGGCCGCCGGCGGGGTGCGCTCCGCGGCGGAGCGCTTCCTGGTGCGCAAGGGCGTGCTGGCCGTGCTCATCACCATCGCCATCTCCGCGGCCCTCATCCAGAACTTCGTGTTCAGCCGCTACCTGGGCCTGTGCATCTTCTTCGGGGCCTCGGGCCGCAAGGAAACCGCCATCGGCATGGGCTTCTCCTTCGGCCTGGTCATGACCCTGTCCGCGGTGTTTGTGTGGGCGGTATACAACTTCGTCCTCAAGCCCCTGCATTTGGAGTTCCTGCAGGTGCTGACCTTCGTGGGCATCATCGCCATCTTCGTGCAGCTCCTGGACACGGTATTGCGCAAGGTGAACCCCTTCCTGTTCAAGAAGCTGGGCGTGTACCTGGTGCTCATCACCACCAACTGCATCATCCTGGCAGTGCCCCTCATCCTGGTGGGCAACGCCTACGACCTGTGGGAGAGCCTGGCCCTGGCCCTGGGCTCGGCCGCGGGCTTCGCCCTGGCCCTGTTCCTCATGGCC
>JAEXTU010000045.1 GCA_023453335.1 Pseudomonadota bacterium
CTCCAGCGCATAGCCCGCCGCGACCCGGCCCTGCGCCAGGACCCCTGACCGGCAGCCATTTCCTCGGGTTCCCGGGCTGGGCAAAATCTTCCCAGCCCGCGCCATGCTTGGCATTCCCGGGAACCGCCTACCATTCTTAACACTTCTCCGGGGCCGCCCCATTCATGCGCCCCTGTCTCCTCCGCCCACTCCGCAGAATGCCCGTTCCCCCGGGAACCTGGCCCGCGCCCTGCATCCCGCCGGGCGGTCCCCGACACCACCAACCGGGAGGCGCTGGCGCAGGGGCTTCCCGCACCGGAGGAACACATGACCATATCCAGCATCGGCGTCCAGTCGGACGACTGGACATCACAACTCCTGGAATCCTTCCAGGGCCGCAAGAAGGACCAGAGCGACGACCTGGCCGACAAGCTCATGGGCGACCTGGACCAGGACGGCACCACTACCCTGAGCCTGGAGGAGTCCGGCCTGTCCGAGAGCGTATTCAGCGCGGCCGACGCCGACGGCGACGGCCAGATCAGCGCCACGGAGCTGGCCGACGCCCTCAAGCAGGAGCGCGCCCAGATGATGGCCGGCTCCACCACCCAGGGGGCCTCCCTGCTGGGCACCCTGCTCAGCCAGGCCGGGGTGTCCATGCCCCAGATGGGTGGCCACATGCCCCCGCCGCCCGACGAGGGCAAGATGGCCGACGACCTCATCTCCAAGCTCGACAAGGACGGGGATTCCGGCCTGAGCCTCACCGAGAGCGGCCTGTCCGAGAAGGTCTTCAACACCGTCGACGCCGACGGGGACGGGGTCATCTCCAGCGATGAACTGACCAAGGCCCTGAAGAGCGAGCGGCAGCAGATGCAGGCGGGCGGCGCCGGCGGCGCGGGCGGGACGGACGCCACCGCCTCCAACGCCGGCAGCGAGTCCCTGCTCAAGACCCTCATGGACCAGGCCGGCATGAGCCCCATGGACATGATGGCCCAGGGTGGCCAGGCGGACCAGTCGGACCAGGTGGACCAGATGAACCCCGCCCAGTTGCGCAAGGCCCTGCAGGCCTACGGCAGCAACCTCCTCAGCACCATACTGGGCCAGTACGACGGGACCTCGGGCCTGTCCTACGGCGACGCCCTGTCCAGCGGGCAGATGAGCCTGCTCAACTACATCGGCACGGAATCCGTGGACTACACGGTTTGAGCGTACAGCGGACCGCCAGCGCCAGGGCCGGCCCACGGGCCGGCCCTTACCTTTTCTGGCCCGGAAGATGCAGACTCGGGGAGCACTGAAGAATTTTCCCAGCGCCGGCGCAGGTCCCAGCGCGCCGGGGAGGTGATCCATGGCGGTTTCCAGCATCAACAGCATCTACGGCGACTGGTCCTCGGACATCCTGGAGGCCCTGGCCAAGCAGCGCGAGGCCGACGACGAGACCGAGGACGTGGCCAAGCAGGCGGTGAAGAGCCTGGACCGCAACGCCGACTCCACCCTGACCCTGAAGGAATCCGGGCTGAGCTCCGCCGCCTTCTCCGCCGCGGACAAGGACGGCGACGGCAAGCTGAGCGCCCAGGAACTGGCCGACGCCCTGGCCGCGGAGCGGGCCCTCATCTCTCTGGACCTGGCCGACAGCGACGACCCCAACGGCGTGGCCAACAGCCTCATCAAGCAGGCCGACACCCTGGACCAGATGGAGGGCGTGGCCGGCAAGCTCATGACCCTGCTGGACACCGACGGGGACAAGGGCCTGAGCCTCAAGGAGAGCGGCCTGTCCAAGGAGGCCTTCGCCCAGGCGGATGCCGACGGCGACGGGGTCATCTCCGCCAAGGAGCTCACCGAGGCCCTGACGGACGAGCGCCGCGCCGCGGAAACCGCGTCCAACGCGGGCAGCACCAAACTCTTCGACGCCCTGCTCCGCCAGGCCGGCCTGAACCAGGCCAAGGACCCCCGCAAGATGCGCAAGGCCCTGCAGGCTTACGGCAGCAACATCCTGATGAACACCCTGAATGAGAGCGAGAGCAGTTCCGACTCCCTGTTCTCCGCCTCGGACATCCTGGGCGGCGGCCAGGCCCAGATGCTGGGCCTCCTGGGCAACGACTCCAGCGCCGACACCTCCCTGGGGCTGGCCGGGCTCCTGGACTCCTCCATCTAGGCGGGAAAGACGATTGACGGTAGGCCGGTCCGCCAGGGCCGGCCTTTTTTGCGCTCAGTGCTCCAGCACCAGCCGGAACCCGGTGTCGTTGACGCCCGTGTCCCCGAAGCCGCGGTTGGCGCAGCGGGCAAAGGCGGCGGGCAGGGCGAAGCTGCCCCCCCGCTTGGCGCGGGGCTGGCCAGCCGCAGCCGGGACCAGGGGATCGCGCGCCGGGCCGGCCCCGTAGGCCGTGGGGTCGTAGGCGTCGCGCACCCATTCCGCGGCATTGCCCGAGAGGTCGTAGAGCCCCAGGGGGTTGGGCGGGAAGCTGCCCACCGGCGCGGTGGCCGCGTAGCGGTCCCGGCCGCCGGTGCCGGCGGTGTTGGCCAGGTCCGGGGAGATGTCGCCGCTCACGGTGGCAAAGGCGCGCTGCCGGCCCCCGGCCCGGGCCGCGTATTCCCACTGGGCCTCGGTGGGCAACAGCGCCGGCCGGCCCAGGCGGGTGGAAAGCCAGGCGGCGAAGGCCTCGGCGTCCTCCGGGGCCAGGCCCACCACCGGGTGGGTGGGTCCCTGCAGGAAGCCCTGCTTGCGCCAGCTGCCGCCTTCCCGTTCAAAGGTCCCGCCCGGGGCGCGCATGCGCAGCACCCCCTCCCGCTCCGCCCGGGTGGCGTAGCCGGTGGCGGCCACGAACTGGGCGAACTGGGCGGTGGTGGCCTCGCAGGCCATGATGGCGAAGTCCCCCAGGCAGACCTCGCGCACCGGGCGCTCGTCCTCCTCGCCCGTGCCGAAGCTGTCCCCCATCTCGAAGCAGCCTCCCGCCACCGGCACGAAGCCGATGCCGGTCACGGGATCGCGCAGCGGCCCCTGGGCCGCGGCGGACGCGGCGCACAGGAGCGCGGCCAGGGAAAGCAGGATGCGGGCGCGCATCCTAGGGC
>JAEXTU010000089.1 GCA_023453335.1 Pseudomonadota bacterium
AGGTGGACCCCGACGCAAACTTCCTGGAGGAGGTCCTGGCCCGGGTGGAGTGGAAGAAGCTCTCCCACGGCAAGTTCCGCGACGACGTCTCGGCCCTGTGGATCCGCATGGCCCCGGGCGCGACTCCGGCTGTGCCGCCCCGGCCCAGGCCGGTGTGCGCCGCCGAGGAGGAGGCCGCGCGGACCTATCGCCTGCGCACCACGGCCACCGCCCCGGCCGCCCGCCGCCTGGCCCGGGCCGCCCTGGCCCAGGCCGCCGACCACCTGAACGGCGAGACCGTGCTCTACGACCTGGGCCTGGCCCTGTCCGAGGCCTGCGCCAACGCGGTGGAGCACGCCTATCCCGCGGGCGCGCCCGGGGACCTGGAGGTGGCGCTCACCGTGCTGCGCGGGGAGCGGGTGGAGGTGGAGGTCCGGGACTTCGGCCCGGGCTTCGCCCTGGACCCGGCGGCCCTGGAGGCCCCCCAGCCCGACGCCGAGTCCGGCCGCGGGGTGTACATCATCTCCCGGCTCATGGACGAGATCGCGGTGCGCCGCGAGGGCGAGGCCAACGTGGTGTCCTTTGTCAAACGCATCGGGGCCGAGTCGTGGAAGACCTGCGCCTAGAACGCCGCGGCAGGCTGGCCCTGGCGGTGTACGCCGGGGAGTTGGCCAACGAGCGGGTATCAGCCCTGCGCCGCGAGCTGGATGCGGCCCTGGCCGACCCCACCTGCCGCGCCCTGGTCCTGGACCTGGCCGGAACCACCTTCCTGGACAGCTCGGGCATCGGGTTCCTGGTGTCCCTGGCCTCCCGGCTCAAGGCCGGGGGCCGGCAGCTGGCCCTGCGCGACCCCAGCCCCCAGGTGCGCAAGACCCTTGAGCTTGTCCGGCTCATCACGTATTTTTCCGTGCTGGAGCGCAGCGCGGACCTGTCCGGCCTGGAATAGAGCGGAACAACCGGGCCGCGCCGCACACAGCATGGCCCACACCCCGCAGCACAACCCCCTTCGGCCCCATCGGCCTGGTCCGCCCCGCGGCCCGCGCCATGCCTGATTCTTCGCCCGCCTACACCGTGGCCGAACTGCGCGAACCCGGCGCAGCCCCGGACCTCTGCCTGACCCTGGCCGACGGCAAGCAGTGGCGGCTCTTGGGCCGCTCCGGCCCGGCCACCGAGATCCGGCCGGTCGAGAAGTTCCTGGCCGAGCACCCCGCGCCCGCCCCGGGCGAGCCCGCCCCAGTGCTCGCGGTGCTGCTCGGGCACGGCCTGGGGCACGGCCTGGCCGCCCTGCTTGCGGCCTGGCCCGGGCCGGTGGCGGTGGCGGACAAGGAGGCGGCGCTCCTGGAGAGGGCCGGCGCGCCCGACTCCCGCGCCTTCCACGTGGCCGACCCCGACCCGCAGGCCGCGCTCAAGGCCCTGTCCCGCTGGCAGATGGAGCACGGCGGCCGGCCCCTGGCCCCCATCGTCCATCCCCTGTACCTGCGCCTGGACCGCTCGTACTACGGGTTCCTGCAGGAGCACCTGGCGGCCAGCCGCAGCTTCGATTTCTGGGGCCGGGCCGATTACCCCAAGTTCACGAGCTGGCCGCCCCGGGTCCTGCACCTGACCTCCGACTACTTTTTGCTGGGCGAGGTGGTGCAGGCCAGCAAGCGCCTGGGCGCGCCGCACAAGTTCGTGAACATCGGGACCAAGGAGATCGCCCGCCAGGACTTCGTGGAGCAGCTCCTGGCCGCGGTCATCGAGTTCAAGCCCGACTTCGTGTTCACCATCAACCACCTGGGCGTGGACCGCGAGGGCGTGCTGGCCGGGCTTCTCGAGAAGCTCCGCCTGCCCCTGGCCTCCTGGTTCGTGGACAACCCCCACCTCATCCTCTACCTCTACGAGAACCTGTCCACGCCCTGGACCGCCCTCTACACCTGGGACACGGACAACGTGGCCAGCCTCAAGGAGCGCGGGTTCCCCCACGTGGACTACCTGCCCCTGGCCGCGGACGCCACCCGCTTCACCCCGCGCACCGGGCTGCCCGCCCAGCACCCCTGGCGCTCCCGGGTCTCCTTCGTGGGCAACTCCATGCTCTACAAGGTGGGCGCGCGCATGGACGCGGGCCGTTTCCCGCGGGAGCTGCTCCTGGGCTACCGCCAGGTGGCCGCGGGCTTCGCCGCCTCGGCCGAGCGCAGCGTCTCCGCCTTCCTGGCCGAGCACCACCCCGCGGAGCACGCCGCGTTCGAGAAGCTGGGCACGAGCGAGCGCAAGCTGGCCTACGAGACCATGATCACCTGGGAGGCCACCCGCCAGTACCGCCGCCGCTGCGTGCAGGGCATCCTGCCCTTCGACCCCCTCATCGCGGGCGACAAGGGCTGGAACATCACCTTTGCCCACGAGGCCCGCGCCTGGCGCTGGCACCGCGAGCTGTCCTACTACGACGACCTGCCCTGGTTCTATCCGCTCTCGGAAATCAACTTCAACTGCACCAGCCAGCAGATGAAGGGCGCGGTGAACCAGCGGGTCTTCGACGTGCCCGCGGCCGGGGCCTTCGTGCTCACCGACCACCGGGAGCAGATGGAGAACCTGTTCGAGCCCGGGACCGAGGTGGCCTTCTACCGCGATCCGGCCGAGGTGCCGGACCTGGTGCGCCACTACCTGGACCACCCGGCGGAGCGGGAGCGCATCGCCCAAGCCGGCCGCCGCCGGGTGCTGGCCGAGCACACCTACGAGCACCGGCTCCAGACGTTGTTCAAGAGCATGCAGGAGAAGTATGGCTGAGCCCCTGCCCATCCTGGTGCTCCAGATGCAGCGCATGGGGGACCTGATCCTCTCCTTCCCCCTGTTCATCTGGCTCAAGCGCGCCATGCCCGGCCATCCCATCTGGGTGGTGGCCGAGGAGTCGTTCTTCACCCAGCTGGTGCCCCTGACCCCGGGCGTGGTCTATTTCCCCTGGACCCGCGCCGCGGCCGGCGAACTGGCCAAGCACCGCTTCTCCCTGGTGGTGCGCCTCTCCCCCCGGCCCGAGGCCGCGGCGCTGGCCGGGGCCGCACCCGCCGAGCGCAAGGTCGGCCCGGTGCGGGAGGGGGGGGCCACCTACGTGCGCGGGGACTGGCAGCTCTACCGCGCCTCCCTGGTGGCGGCCAACCGGCACAACCGCTTCCACTGGGCGGACCTGAACGCCCTGGACCTCATCCCCCGCGCCGAGATCGCCGCCACCACCTGGCCTACGCCGCGCACCCTGGACCCGGGCAACGGCCGGGTGGGGCTGTTCGTGGGGGCCAGCGAGGAGGCCAAGCGGCCGGGGTCCTGGTTCTGGTCGAGCCTGTGCAAGGAGCTGCTGCGCCGCGACCTGCGGCCGGTGCTCCTGGGCGGGCCAGGCGAGAAGTTCTTCGCGGACGAGATCGCCCAGATGGCCGGGCAGCGGGTGCTCAACCTGGCCGGCAAGCTCACCCTGCAGCAGTTCGCGGCCGCGGGGAACACCCTGCAGCTCCTGGTCACCCCGGACACCGGCCCCATGCACCTGGCGGCCTGGACCGGCCTGAAGACCGTGAGCCTGTCCATGGGCCCCATCAACTCCTGGGAGACCGGTCCCTACCAGCCCGGGCACTACGTGCTGCGCTCCAAGGCCAGCTGCGTGGGCTGCTGGCGCTGCGAGCGGCCCACTCCGCTGTGCCGGCGCAACTACAAGCCCAAGCGCATCGCCATGGCCCTGCGCCAGCTCATCCGGGGCAACGCCAAGGCCCTGGCCAAGCTGGACATCCCCAGCCTGGACCTCTACCGCACCGGCCGCGGCGAGCACGGCCTGTACCGCCTGGAGCGGGTCACCAAGCCCGAGCGCGAGAGCGCCCGCAACCTGCTGGGCCGGGTCTGGCACCGGGTGTTCGGGGAGCTGTTCGGCCTGTGGGGGCCGGAGCTGGCCGACGCGGCCTTCGCCGCCCTGGCCGTGGACCAGCCCGCCCTGGCCGAGCGCTTCACCCTGGCCGCCGCCCGCCTGGGCCGCGACCTCCGGGCCGCGGCCAAGGGCCGGACGCTGCCCCCCGACTTCTGGGCCGCCGGCCCCCCCCTCATGCGCCCGGCCCGCTCCTACTG
>JAEXTU010000335.1 GCA_023453335.1 Pseudomonadota bacterium
TACATGGCCAGGGGCAGGCCGGACTTGAGCTTCTTGGCCTTGCCCAGGCCCGAGCCGCTCTTGCCCACCAGGGTGAACATCTCGGCCACCGCCTTCTCGTGGCAGAAGCGCACGATGTCGTGCAGGGACTTGACGTGCTCCGGCGAGAACTCCGGGGCCGCGGGGTCGGTGAGGGTCAGGCGGGAGATGTGGGGGAGCACCCGCCGCAGCTGCTCCAGGGCCGGCCCGGGGGGCAGCCGGCGCGATCCGGCCGCGGCCAGGACCGCCTCGGCCCGGCCGGCGTAGATGCGGCCGCAGGTGGCGTCCACCGTGAACTCCCGGCCCATCGGCAGTTCCGCGAAGGCCTCCGGGCCGAAAACCACCACCGGCAGGCCCAGCTCCCGGGCCACCGAGGAAAAATGGCTGGCCCGGCTGCCCGCGGCCGAGACCACCGCGGCCACCCGGCCCACCATCCGCACCAAGTCGGGCTCCAGGGCGGAGGTGACCAGCACCGCGCCCCGGGGCACGTCCTCGGGCTCCACCCGGCCCCGCACGTGGAAGGCCGGGCCGCAGGCCGCGCCCCAGGAGCCCCGCACCAGCCCCTCCACCAGGAGGTCGGCGTCCTCCAGCACGCAGGCCGGCCCCGCGGCGGGCGGATCGCCCTTGGCCCGGGCCTCGGGAATGGGCCGGGACTGGAGGATGGATACCCGGTTGCGGGCGTCCAGGGCCCACTCCACGTCCTGGGGCTTGCCGAAGAGCCGCTCCAGCACCATGCCGGCCCGGGCCAGGTTGGCGGCCGCGGCCCGGTCGATGACCGCGGCCTGGGGCTCGGGCGCGGCCAGCAGCCCGGGCTCGGGGTCGCGGGTGTAGCGGAACACCTGGGGCGTGCGCCGGCCCGAGACCAGCTCGTCGCCCAGGCCGGGCACCGCGAACACCGCGGAGCACTCCCGGCATTCCTCGCCCGGGGGGTTGAAGGTGTAGACCACCCCCGCGGCGCGGGCCGGGACCATGGGCATGAGCAGCACGGCCATGGGCGTGGCCGTGTCGGACAGCCCGGCCAGGATGCGGTAGGTCACGGCCCGGGAGCCGTACTTGCCGGCCAGGACCCGTTGGTAGGCAGCCACCGCGTCGGCCGGGGCCACGTTCAGTTCCGAGTCGTACTGCCCCGCAAAGGAGGAGGCCCCGTCCTCGCCCACGGCCGAGGAGCGCACCGCCAGGGCGCCGCCCGCCGGGGTCAGCCGAGCCGCGGCCGCGACCACCTCCCGGGCGATCTCCCCGGGCATCTCGGCGGCCAGGATCAGGGCTTGCATCTCCGCGCAGAGCGCGGCCAGTTCCGCGGGCTGGCTGAGCACCACCCGGCGCAGGAGCTTGCCCAGGCGGGGGGGCAGTTCGTTGGCCTCCAGGAAATAGGCAAAGGCGCTGGCGGTGACCACCGCGCCCGGGGGCACGGGCAGGCCGCTCTTGGCCGCGGCCACCGCCAGGTTGGCGGCCTTGCCCCCGGCCTGGTCCGGCCGGCCCGCGGCCTCGGCCAGGGAGAGCAGGAAGGGCGGGGTCTGGTCCGGCTGGGGCTGGTCCAGGCCCATGCGGATGTAGAAGTCGATCTTCTTCTGGTATTCGGGCAGGTCCAGGTGGCGGGCCGGAGCCAGCCGGGCCAGCTCCTCCACCATGTGGGCCACGGCCACGTTCAGGCGGCGGGAGAGCCAGGTGATGCGGGCCGGGTCGGCCCGCTCCTCGCCGTAGGCGAGCTCCTCGATGTCCGCGATGAGGGAGAGGCAGATGTCGTCGTACTTGAGCAGGTTCTGGAAGGCGTTGTAGCGCTCCCGCAGGAGCGCGCCCGGGGCGAACAGGCGGTAGGTCCAGTGCCGGAAGAGCTGCCGGGAGAACATGCCGGCCTAAGCTCCCAACACCTCGGCCACCTTGTTCTCCAGCTCGTCCTTGTCGATGGGCTTGACGCAGTATTCGCTGGCCCCCAGGCGCAGGGATTCGCGGGCGGTCTCCAGGGTGGGGTAGCCGGTGAGCATGATGACCTTGATGGCCGGCACGGTCTTCTTGAGCTCCTCCAGGACTTCGACTCCGGTCATCTTCTTGAGCTTGATGTCCAGGATGGCCAGGTCGGGAGGGTTCTTGGCCGCATGGCGCAGGGCGTCCTCCTCCTCGGTGAAGGACTCCACCTGGTGGCCCTTGCGGGTGAGGATGCGCCGGATGAGTTCCCCGGCGTCGGACACGTCGTCGAGCACCAGAATCCTGGCCATTTACCCCTCCTTGTCCGGGGGATAGTGGCGGTTTTCCGGGGCGTTGTCCACCGGCAGTTCGACCATGAAGACGGTGCCCGACCCGGGGGTCACGCCCTCGGGCAGCTCCTCCGGGGTGAACCAGCCCGGGGCCGGGCTCTCGGCCTTGATGGTCCCGCCGTGGTCCTCGATGATGCCGAAGGACACGGCCAGGCCCAGGCCGGTACCCTGGCCCACCGGCTTGGTGGTGAAGAAGGGGTCGAAGATGCGGGAGAGGTCCTCGGGGCCGATGCCTGCGCCGGTGTCCGCCACCCACAGCCGCAGCTTCTGGGCCGGGGCGTCGAGCCGGGTACGGACCTTGATGGCCCCGCCACCTCGCATGGCGTCGTGGGCGTTGCCCAGCAGGTTGATCCACACCTGCTTGAGCCGCTCCGGGTCGCCGTGGATGATGGGCATGCGTTCGTCCAGGTCCGTGTAGATGCGCACCTTGTCCAGTTCGAAGGTGTGGCGCACCAGGGAGATGCTCTCCAGGGTGGTGTTGTTGGCGCACAGGTCCACCCGGGTGCCCGCCCCGCGGCGGGAGAAGCCCAGGAGGTCGGCCACGATCTTCTTGCAAACCTTGGTCTGCTTCTCGATGGTCCTCAGGTCGGCCAGGATCTGGCTGTCGGCGGGCGCGTCCTCCTGGAGGAGCTGGGCGTAGCCCAGGATGACCC
>JAEXTU010000360.1 GCA_023453335.1 Pseudomonadota bacterium
GGCCAGGCCCTGGTCGCCCTGGTGCGCGGTCCGGCGGGGCCGGGCTGGTCCGGCCAGGACCTGCGCATGCTCAGCGCCCTGGCCGCGCACGCCTCCCTGTCCCTGGAGGGCCTGCGCGCCTGCCGCCGCCTCCAGAACCTGAACATGGAGGTGGTGCTCTCCCCCGTGCGCGCGGTGGAGGCCAAGGACACCTACACCTGCGGCCACTCCGAGCGGGTGGCCGACTACGCCGTGCAACTCGGCAAGGCCCTTGGCCTGCCCGAGTCCGACCTGGAGACCCTGCGCGCCGCGGGCTACCTGCACGACGTGGGCAAGATCGGGGTGCCGGACCGGGTGCTCGCCAAGCCCGGCCGGCTCAGCGACGTGGAGATGGAGATCATGCGCCGCCACCCGGCCCTGGGCCGGGAGATCCTGGGCCGGGTGACCACCCTGGCCCCGGCCCTGCCCGCCATCGAGCACCACCACGAGCGCTGGGACGGCCGCGGCTACCCCGGCGGCCTGGCCGGGGAGGCCATCCCCTTCCTGGCCCGGGTGGTGAGCGTGGTGGACGCCTACGAGGCTATCACCTCGGACCGCGCCTACCAGGCCGCGCGCACCCCGGCCGAGGCCCGGCGCATCCTGGCCCGGGGCGCGGGCGGGCAGTGGGACCCGCAGGTCACCGCCGCCTGGCTGGCCCTGCTGGAGTCCGGGGCCGCCTAGCCTCGCGTCCGCAGTTTCTTCTGCACTTGATGCTTCATAGAGATTTGGCGTAGGGTGCCGGTGCGGTGCACGGCCTTCCCGCGACGGCCGCGGGACGGCGCCGGGGCCGCCAAGGACCGGCGTGAAGATCAAGCCCAAGCTGGCGCTGGCCTTCCTCCTGCTCTGCCTGGCCCCCCTGGCGGTTTCCGGGCTGGTTTCCTCGTCCATGGCCGAGCGCGCCCTGACCACCCAGGTCCTCTCCCAGCTGGAATCGGTGGCCACCATCCAGAAGAGCCGGCTGGAGGACATCTTCGACCAGAACCTGGAGCGGCTGCGGCTCATCGCCACCCGCACCCAGCTGCGGCGCAGCCTCTCCGCGTACCTGGAGAGGCGCGATCCCGCGGCGCAGGCGGCCATGAACGCCATCCTGGCCGACAGCCTGAGCGCGGTGGAGGGGTTCAAGGAGATCACGGTGCTGGACCCCGCGGGCCTGGCCGTGGCCTCCACCGAGCCGGCGCACCTGGGCCTGGGCCACGCCGGAACTCTGCACTTCGAGCGGGGCCTCGGCGGGCCCTGCGTGGACCTCTTCTTCCTGGACGGGGCGGGCCGGCTGCGCTGCCGGCTCTCCGGGCCGCTCCTCTGGGAGCACCGCCTGGTGGGAGTGGTGCTCATCGACACCGCGGCGGACAACGTCACCGACCTGGCCGCCGACTACTCCGGCCTGGGCCGGACCGGCGAGACCCTGCTCGCCCGCCGCACCGGGGAGAACCACGTGGTGTACATCGCGCCCCTGCGCTTCGATCCCGAAGCGGCCCTGCGCCGTCCCGTGGACCTCGCCTCCGGCGACCTGCCCATGGCCGCGGCCCTGGAGGGGCGCGAGAACCTCATTCCCGACGGCCTGGACTACCGCGGCCGGCGGGTGCTGGCCGCCACCCGCTTCCTGCCCGCCTACAACCTGGGCCTGGTGGTCAAGCTGGACCGGGACGAGGCCTTCGCCCCCATGGTGGAGCTGCGTCACACCCTCATGCTGGTCACCGGCCTGTCGGCGCTGCTGGTCTTCACCCTGTCCATCCCGGTGGGCCGCACCCTGTCCGGCCCCATCCTGGACCTGGCCGAGGTGGCCCGGCGGGTGTCCTCCGGCGACTTCACCCAGCGCGCCGAGGCGCGCGGCGTGGACGAGATCGGCGACCTGGCGCGGGGCTTCAACTCCATGACCGCCAAGCTCACCGAGGACATCGAGCGCCGCCGCCGCGCCGAGGAGCAGCTGCGCGCCCGCACCGCGCTCCTGCAGGGCATCATCGACAACTCCCTGTCCGCCATCTTCGTCAAGGACGTGGACCAGCGCTTCATCATGGTCAACAAGGTGTTCGAGGAGATGTGCGGCAAGCCCCGGGAGGACATCCTGGGCCGCACCACCGCCGAGGTCTTCCCGGCCGAGCTGGCCGACGAGACCGCGGCGCACGACCGCCGGGTCCTGGAGACCGGCGCGGCGCTCCAGCACGAGCGCACCTACGCCCTGCCCGGGGGGCTGCGCACCTACCTCGCCACCAAGTTCCCGCTCTACACCCAGGGGGGCGAACCCTACGCCCTGTGCGGCATCTACACCGACGTGAGCGAGATGAAGCGGGCCGCGGCCATGCGCGAGGAGGTGGAGCGCATGATCCGGCACGACCTCAAGAGCCCGCTCATGGCCATTGCCGGCCTGCCCGGGGTCATGCAGCACGAGGCCAACATCACCGAGCGGCAGCGGGAGATGCTCGCGGCCATCGAGGAGGCCGGCCGCCGCATGCTGGAGATCATCGGCCTGTCCCAGGACCTCTACCGCATGGAGACCGGCACCTTCCGCCTGGACCCCGCAACGGTGGACCTCTTGGCCGTGGTCCGGCGGGCGCTGGCCGACACCACATGGCTGGCCGAGCGCCACCGCCTGGAGACCCGCCTGACCCTGGACGGCCGGCCGGTGGCGGACGGGGAGGCGGTGCAGGTGGCCGGCCGGGAGCCCCTGCTCTACACCATGCTGGCCAACCTGGTGGGCAACGCCCTGGACGCCGCGGGCCGGGACGCGGCCGTGCACGTGGCCCTGGTCCGGGAGGGGTCCTGGGTGCGGCTCGCGGTGCGCAACCCCGGGGCCGTGCCCCGGGAGATCCGCGAGCGGTTCTTCGAGAAGTACGTGTCCGCGGGCAAGAAGACCGGCACCGGCATCGGCACCTACAACGCCAAGCTCATCGCCGAGGCGCACGGCGGCTCCATCGCCATGCGCACCTCGGACGAGGAGGGCACCGAGGTGTCGGTGCGCCTGCCCCGCCGGGCAAACCCCGCCTGAACACTGTTCAGTTCATGGCAAACCCCCTGCCATACAAGAAATCTTCGCAGAAATCCCCGCCACGCCATTGCCTTTGCCGATAAAAAATCATATGCCGTTCTGCATGTCCGCCCCACGCATCCTGATCGTGGACGACAGCATCGTCATCCGCAAGGCCCTCACCAAGCAGCTCGAGGCCATCGGCGCCCAGGTCACCCAGGCCAAGGACGGAGTCGAGGGCCTGGAGACCGCCCGGGCCGGGCGCTACGATCTCATCATCTCCGACGTGGACATGCCGCGCATGATCGGCCTGGACATGTGCGAGAAGCTCAAGGGCGACCCCGCCACCCGCGCGGTGCCCATCATCATCCTCTCCTCCCGCGACTCCGAGGAGGACATCGAGCGCGGCTTCAAGGTCGGGGCCGACTCCTACCTGTCCAAGAGCGTGGGCAAGGACGAGTTCCGGGAGCGGGTGCAGCAGTTCCTGCGCCAGGTGGACTTCATCCGGGAGCGTCTGGTGCTGGTGGCCGAGGACTCGGAGTACATCCGCGACCACCTGGCCCAGGGCCTGGCCGACGTGGGCTTCCAGGTGGTGGCGGCCGCGGACGGCAAGGAGGCCCTGGCGGTCCTGGACGGCGAGCGCAAGCCGGACCTGGTGGTCTGCGACATGAACATGCCCGGGGTGGACGGCCTGGCCGTGCTCCAGGCCATGCAGGTGGACCCGGAGCTTCGCCAGATACCCTACGTGGCCATGAGTTCCGACGACAGCGGCGGGGCCATGCGTCGGCTCATGCAGCACGGGGCCGCGGCCTTCCTGGTCAAGCCCTTCAACCTGGAGCAGCTGGTCATCACCGCGGAGAAGCTGCTCTCCGACCAGTTCACCATCCTCCTGGCCGAGAAGGAGCGCCTGAAGACCGAGCGCTCCCTCATGCTCTCCAGCATCACCAGCCTGATCCAGGCCCTGGAGGCCCGCGACCTCTACACCCGCGGCCACTCCGAGGCGGTGGCCGAGATCGCGGTGGGCATGGGCGCGGCCATGGGCCTGGACCCGGTGGAGCTGGAGAAACTGGAGATAGCCGCCCGGCTGCACGACCTGGGCAAGATCGGCATCCCGGACAACGTGCTGCTCAAGCCGGGCCGCCTCACCGACGACGAATACACCATCATCAAGACCCACCCCAGCATCGGCGCCGAGATCCTCTCCCCCATCCCCAGCATGGCCGACCTCATCCCCGCGGTGAAGTACCACCACGAGAAGATGGACGGCTCGGGCTACCCCGAGGGCCTGAAAGGCGATCAGATCCCCCTGTGGGCGCGCATGATCGCGGTGGGCGACGTGTTCCACGCCCTCACCAGCAACCGCCCCTACCGCGAGCCCATGGCCGAGGAAAAGGTCCTCCAGATCATCCGCGACGCCCGCTTCACCCACCTCTGCCCGGACTGCGTGGGCATCTTCTTCACCATGATGGGCGTGTAGGGCGGGCCTGGCGGCTACCCGAGAGATGACGCCCCGCGCCAGCGGGGCGTTTGTTTTTCTGCCCGGGGGCGGCAGGCAGGGCGCAACTCTTGTACACAGGGCTGGTCAGAGGTATGGGAAAGAACCCCAAGGCCCCCGGGGAAGCCCCCTGCGCGATCTGCTGATGCTGGACGAGACGGCCTCCTGGGTGCGCAGGGCGTCAAGCTGCTGGCGGGCGTCCGCGCCCTGCTCGAATCCGGACAAGGAGAGTAGCCATGCCGGAAGACGTTCGCTGGAAGCAGCGCTTCAACAACTACCTCAAGGCGTTGCAGGCCTTGCGCCGCGGGGTGGAGTTGGCGGCCAGGCGCGACCTGTCCGAACTGGAGCAGCAAGGGCTGGTGCAGGGATTCGAGTTCACCCACGAACTGGCCTGGAATGTCCTGAAGGACTATCTGGAGGATGCCGGCGTCTCGGGCGTCATCGGGTCGAAAGGGGCCACCCGGGAGGCGTTCAGGAACGGCCTGGTTGCCGACGGCGAGGTGTGGATGGACATGATCGCGGCCCGCAACCTCAGCTCCCATACCTACAACCCCGAAACGGCCGAGGAAATCGCCCGGGACATCCTGGAGCGCTTTCATCCCGCCTTCGAGCAGCTGGCCGGCACGTTTTCCGCCCTGGCCGAGCAAGGCGGCAACGACTAGATGCGTTACGGCCTGAGCGAACCGACCATCGCCAAGATCAGTGGCGTGTTCGCCGCGCATCCGTCGGTGGCCAAGGCGGTGCTGTACGGTTCGCGCGCCAAGGGCACGCACAAGTCCGGTTCGGACATCGACCTCACCCTGCACGGCGACGCCCTGACGCCCAAGGAGCTCGGCGTCATCGCCGAGGAACTGGACGACCTGCTGCTCCCCTACCAGATCGACCTCTCGCTGTTCAGCCGCATTGAACATGCCCCGTTGCGGGAGCACATAGAACGGGTGGGCGTCGTGTTCTACCGCCGGGAGGCCGAAGGCGAGCCCGACGGCAGTGCAGGGAGCAGGGGCGCGGGAAGGGGGAATGGGGGTGACGGGGCGGAACACGCCGAACGCCCATCCCGGTTCGGAAACCCTCCGCGATGAGATGACCCCGGTTTTCCCGGGGTCTTTTTTTATCCGAGCCGTTCGGCCCGGGCGTGGATATGTTTCCTGTTGACTTGTGGCGCGGGTTCCTGGATAGTCTGGAAGTAGGAATGTATTCCTAATAAGGAATGAATGTCTGAAATAGACATGGAATTACAGGAAAAAGAAATCCAGCGGCGCGTGGCGGCCTTCACCCGGGCTTGCCGGGAGTCCGGGGCGCGGCTCACGCCGCAGCGGCTGGAGATATTCCGGGAGGTGGCGGGCAGCGTCGAGCACCCCGACGCGGAGGCCATCTGCCGCGGGGTGCACGGGCGGCTGGCGGCCATCTCCCTGGACACCGTGTACCGGACCCTCTGGTGGCTGGTGGACCTGGGCCTGGTCGTCGCCCTGGGGCCCAACCAGGACCGGACCCGCTTCGACGCCAACCTGGCGCGACACCACCATTTCGTGTGCGTGCGCTGCGGGCTGACCCGGGACTTCACCAGCCAGGCCCTGGACGACCTGGCGCTGCCCGAGGCGCTGGCGGCCATCGGCTGCGTGGCGCAGACCCAGGTGGAGGTGAAGGGCGTGTGCCACGCCTGTGCAACGAATCAACACATCGCGAAAGCGAAGGAGGAGTCATCATGAGCGACCAAGCCAAGTGCCCGGTGACGGGCCGATCCCGACAGGTGGCCGGCGGCGGAACCTCCAACCGCGACTGGTGGCCCAACCAGCTGCGCCTGGACATCCTGCACCAGCACTCCTGCAAGTCCAACCCCATGGGCAAGGGGTTCGACTACGCCAAGGAGTTCAAGAAACTCAACCTGGCCGCCCTGAAAAAGGACCTCATGGCCCTGATGGCCGACTCCCAGGAGTGGTGGCCCGCGGACTGGGGCCACTACGGCCCGCTCTTCATCCGCATGGCCTGGCACAGCGCCGGCACCTACCGCATGGGCGACGGCCGCGGCGGCGCGGGCTCGGGCAGCCAGCGCCTGGCCCCGCTCAACAGCTGGCCGGACAACGTGAACCTGGACAAGGCCCGCCGGCTGCTGTGGCCCATCAAGCAGAAGTACGGCAGGAAGATCTCCTGGGCCGACCTCATGATCCTGGCCGGCACCTGCGCCATCGAGTCCATGGGGCTCACACCCTTCGGCTTCGGCGGCGGCCGCGAGGCCGTGTGGGAGCCGGAGAACGACATCTACTGGGGCGCCGAGGACACCTGGCTGGGCGATGCGCGCTACTCGGGCAAGCGCGACCTGGAGAACCCCCTGGCCGCGGTGCAGATGGGCCTCATCTACGTGAACCCGGAAGGCCCCAATGGCAATCCCGACCCGGTGGCCTCGGGCAGGGACGTGCGCGAGACCTTCGCCCGCATGGCCATGAACGACGAGGAGACCGTGGCCCTGGTGGCCGGCGGGCACACCTTCGGCAAGTGCCACGGCGCGGGCGACGCCAAGCACGTGGGACCCGAGCCCGAGGCCGCGCCCCTGGAGCAGCAGGGCCTGGGCTGGCAGAGCAGCTGGAAGAGCGGCAAGGCCGGCGACGCCATCGGCAGCGGCATCGAGGGCGCCTGGAAGCCCCATCCCACCACGTGGGACATGGGCTACCTCAGGGTGCTCTTCAAGTACGAGTGGGAGCTGGTGAAAAGCCCGGCCGGGGCCAACCAGTGGCTGGCCAAGAACGTGGCCAAGGAAGACATGATCGTGGACGCCCACGATCCCAAGAAGTTCCACCGGCCCATGATGACCACCGCGGACCTGTCCCTGCGCTTCGACAAGAAATACGAGAAGATCGCCCGGGACTACCTGAAGCACCCCGGGAAGCTGGCCGACGCCTTTGCCCGGGCCTGGTTCAAGCTGACCCACCGGGACATGGGGCCGCGCTCCCGCTACCTGGGGTCCCTGGTGCCCAAGGAGGACCTCATCTGGCAGGACCCGGTGCCCGCGGTGGACCATCCCCTGGTGAGCAAGAAGGACGTGGCCGAGCTCAAGGAGAAGATCCTGGCCGCGGGCCTGACCGTGCCCCAACTGGTGGGCACGGCCTGGGCCTCGGCCGTGACCTTCCGCGGCTCGGACAAGCGCGGCGGGGCCAACGGCGCGCGCATCCGGCTCGCGCCCCAGAAGGACTGGGCGGCCAACGAGCCGGCCAGGCTGAAGAAGGTGCTGGGCGCCCTGGAGAAGATTCAGAAGGCGTTCAACGCCGCACAGACCGGCCGCAAGCGGGTCTCCCTGGCCGACCTCATCGTGCTGGGCGGCTGCGCCGCGGTGGAGAAGGCCGCCCGGGACGCGGGCCACAAGGTCACCGTGCCCTTCGCCCCCGGCCGCACCGACGCCACGGACAAGCAGACCGACGCGGCCTCCTTCGCCGTGCTGGAGCCCAAGGCCGACGCCTGGCGCAACTTCCAGAAGGCCAGGTACGCGGTGACTCCCGAGGAGATGATGGTGGACAAGGCCCAGCTGCTCACCCTCACCGCGCCGGAGATGACCGTGCTGCTGGGCGGCATGCGGGTGCTGGGCGCCAACCACGGCGGCGCCAAGCACGGGGTGTTCACCAAGAAGCCCGGGACCCTCAGCAACGACTTCTTCGTGAACCTGCTGGACATGGGCACCGTGTGGAAGCCCGCGGACAAGGACAACGAGCTGTTCGAGGGCCGCGACCGCAAGACCGGCAAGGCCAGGTGGACCGCCACCCGGGTGGACCTGGTCTTCGGGGCCAACTCCCAGCTGCGCGCCATCGCCGAGGTCTACGCCAGCGCGGACGCCGAGGCCAAGTTCGTGCAGGACTTCGTGGCCGCCTGGACCAAGGTCATGAACCTGGACCGCTTCGACCTGGCCTAGCCGACTGAGCCTCCGCGCCTTGGGCGGGG
>JAEXTU010000430.1 GCA_023453335.1 Pseudomonadota bacterium
ACCCGGGGCTCGGCTACTGTTTCCACCTGGCGGCCGTGGTTAGCGTGCCCTATTCCATGGAGCATGATGTGGAGACCATGCGGGTCAACCACTCGGTCACCGTGGACCTGCTGGGCGAGGCGCAAGCCCTTGGCTTCACCCGCTTTGTCTTTGCCGGGTCGGCCGCCGAGTACGGGGACGAGTCGCGTTCGCCCATCCGGGAGGAGTACGCCAATGACGCCACGCAGCAGCTGAGCCCTTACGGGCGGGCCAAATACCTCGCCTCCCAGGAGGTGGCGGCGTCCCCGATCGGCGTCTCCTTGCGTTTCTTCAACATCTACGGCTTGCGCCAGGACCCCGGCAGCCCGTACAGCGGAGTCATCACCAAATTCGTTTCCCTGGCCAAGGCCGGCAAGCCGTTGACCGTGCACGGAGACGGGGGCCAGACCAGGGACTTCGTCCACGTCGCCGACGCGGTAGCCGCCCTGCTCACCGCTGCCGGCCTGCACCCCGCGTACCGGACGCCGGCGCACGGCTGCTACAATATCGGCACCGGGCGCGCCACATCCGTCCTCGACCTGGCGCGGCTCATCCTGGGCAATGCCAACGGCTCGCAGCAGCTCGTGTTTTCCTGCTCGCGGCCCGGCGACATACCCCACTCCCTGGCGAGCATCGACAAGTTCTCCTCTGCCACCGGCTGGAACTCCTGCGTCGCGCTCACGGAAGGGTTGCAGGCGCTTTTGGCGGATATGCGGCAGTGATCCGCTAAGGGGCGGTGGGGGCAGCGGGGAGCGGTCCCTCCGCCCCTGCGCCTTCCGCGAAGCCACGCGAAAAGCCCCGGCCAAGGCCGAGGCTTCCTTGTCTGCAGCGCTGGAGAGAGCGGCGGTGGCTCAGTTGGGGATGCACACCGGATTCTTGGCCCTGTATAGCAGATCCCAGCCCTTGGTGAGCTCCTCGGCCAGATCGTAGTAGGGGCCCATGATCTTCTCGATGGCCGCGGCCTCGTGCATCTCGATGAGCACGTAGTGAGGCCGGTAGCGGTCCAGGTCCAGGCCGTTCAGCACCTCCGGCTCGTAGCCCTCCACGTCCAGGGAGAAGAGATCGATGCGTTCGGGCTTCTCCTCGTCCAGGATTGAGGTCAGGGTGCGCACCGGCACCTCCGCGGTGAAGGTGCCCGGCAGGTTCTCGTTGCGCACTCCGCTGGCCACCCACTGCTCCTCCACCTCCGGGGGCTTGATGCCCTGGGCGATGGACTTGAGCCCGGCGAAGCGGATGGGCAGTGTGTCGCCCACGAAATTCCGGCTGACCAGGGCGCAGTTGTACACTGCGGAGTGCATGCGCAGGTAAGCGCACTCCTGGGCCAGATGGGGGATGGCCTCGATGAGAATGCCCTTCCAGTCCAGGTAGTACTCGTAGTGGAAGGTGTTGCTCTGGTTGTGTCCGTTGTTGGCGCCGCACTCGATGAAGAACCCGTTCCTGAAGTTGATGTACTTCTTGAGCTTGCGGTCCAGGTCGTTGAGACCGGTGTAGGGGGTGGTCTGCACCAGCCGCTTGATGTCCATGAGCCGCTTGAGCTTGGCCAGGCGGACTTCGTTGTTCATGCTCAACCTCGGGTGTGCTGGGTCATGGCCTGCACGGCCTGGCGGGCCAGGACGCTCCGGGGATACTGCCTGGCCAGGGAGCGGCAGACGCCCAAGGCGCCCGGGAAGTCGCCCTGGCCCAGGCGGCAGTCGAACTCCATGTAGAGCAGCCGGGCCGCATCCTCCGGGGACTGGGACGCCACGCCGCGCAGGGCCTGCACGGCCTGCTCGAAACGTTTGGTCGTGTGGTAGTGTTGGACCAGCCAGCGGACGTAGCCGTCCCGGGGCAGCCTTTTCTCCACCGCGGCGAGGAGTTCGGCCTCGTCGTACCAGCGGCTCACCGTGGGCCAGCGGCTGCCGCCCTCCATCTGGCTCACCAGGTCCACCCAGGGCAGGGGCGAGAAGCCCAGCAGGTTTTGGTGCTCCTCGGGCAGATACATGCGGGCCGCGATCTCCCGGCGGTGATCGTACTGGTGGCGGGAGGTGTTGTGCTCGCCCCGCGACCAGGAATCCCAGACGCACTTGGGCGCGTGCCGGGAGAACCCCTCGCGGTTCTTGGCCGTGAGCCGGGCCAGTTTGCCCAGGGTGGCGGCTCGCTCCCGGAACTGGAAGTGGTGCACCCAGATGCTGCCCTGCGGTTCGTAAAGATCCTCCTCGCTCTGGAACACATGGAAACCCAGGCCGGCGTCCACCGTGGGCCGGTCCGCGTCGTGCCGCACGAACTGGTGCTTGACGTGCTCCTGGGGGCAGTAACGGCTCCAGATGGAGAACGCGGTGCGGGGCATCAGCACCCCGGCCAGGGGTTGCAGGTCCGCGGGGTGGAAGCCTTCGATCCAATGGGGCTTCTGGCTGGGGTAGTGGTTGATCCAGGTGGAGCCCACGCAGCGGATGCGGTCGTCCAGGCCCTCCAGGTAGCGGCGCAGGGTCTGGGAGCCGGGCGCGGTGGGGAACTCGTCCGCGTCCAGGTAAAGCCACCAGGTGCGCTCGTGGAACTCGGCGGCGTTGATTTCCCGCACCGCCTCGTTGATCTTGTCCACGCGGATGTTGTCGCTGAAGATCTCGGTCGTGAAGCTGTCGTGGTGTATGGCTCCGGCGGCCACGGCCCGGGCCACGGTGTCGTCGTCGCTGTCGTTGTCCAGGAAATAGACCCGGTCGCAGCCCTCGGCGTACAGATTCTTGACGGTGGCGGCGATGACGTCGGACTCGTTCCACACCGTCATGATCGCGTGGAAACGGAAGGGGCGCGCCGG
>JAEXTU010000437.1 GCA_023453335.1 Pseudomonadota bacterium
GTGTGGGGCCGGCGCAGAACAGAAGCAGGGCGATTCGTGAATCGCCCCTACATAAACCGGGGCGTGAACCGCGCGGCAGGCCCGCCGTGTGCACGAAAAAGGGCGGCCCCGGGGGGCCGCCCTTGCTTGGTCCGTCCGGCCGCGCCTAGCGCAGGAACTTGAAGAACTCGCTGTGCGGGCTGAGCACGAAGGTGGTGTTGTTCTGGAAGCTCTTCTCGTAGGCCTCCAGGGAGCGCTGGAAGGAGTAGAAGTCCGGTCCCTGCTCCAGGGCCTGGGCGTAGGTCTTGGTGGCCTCGGCGTCGCCCTGGCCGCGCAGGATGGCGGACTGCCGTTCGGCGTCGGCCAGGATCACGGTGCGCTCGCGCTCGGCCTCGGAGCGGACCTTGGCCGACTCCTCCTGGCCCTCGGAGCGGTACTGCTTGGCCTGGCGCTCGCGCTCGGCGCGCATGCGGCCGAAGATGGCCCGCTCGTTCTCGGGGGGCAGGTCGGTGCGCTTGATGCGCACGTCCAGCACCTCGATGCCGTAGTCCTTGATGATTTCCGAGGCCTTCTGGGTGACCTGGGCCATGATCTCGGGCCGCTTCTGGTTCACCACCTCGATGAGCAGGTACTGGCCCAGGGCCACCCGCATCTCCGAGTAGATGATGTCGTCGAGGCGGGCCTGGGCCCCGGGGACGGTCTGCACCGTGCGGTAGAACTGGAGCGGGTCCACTATCCGCCACTTGGTGAAGTTGTCCACCAGCATGTTCTTCTTGTCCTTGGTCAGGATCTCCGCGGACTGGGCGTCGTACTCCAGGATGCGGTGGTCGAAGCGCAGCACGTTCTGGATGAGGGGCTTCTTGAAGTGCAGGCCCGGGCCGATGGTGCCGCTCACCGGCTTGCCCAGCTCCAGCACGATGGCGCTCTGGGTCTGGTCCACGGTGTAGAAGCTGTCCAGGGCCACGAAGGCGGCGACCACGCCGATGAGGGCCAGGATGAGGAGCTTGTTCTTGCCCATCACTCGCCCCCCTTCTTGGCCGCGCCGCCGCCGCGGCGGGTGGTGGACAGGGGCAGGTAGGGCACGGCCTTGCTGAGCGCCTCGTCGGAGATGATGACCTTGTCCATCTCCGGGTTCTGGAGCACGCGCTCCATGGTTTCCAAATAGAGGCGGCTGCGGGTCACGTCCTTGGCCTTGTTGTACTCCTTGAGCACCGAGAGGAAGCGGTCGGCCTCGCCGCGGGCGCGCAGGATGGCCTGCTCCTTGTAGGCGGTGGCCTGGTTGACCAGCACCGCGGCCTGGCCGCGCGCCTTGGGCAGGATGTCGTTCTTGTAGGCGTCGGCCTCGTTGATGAACCGGCTCTTGTCCTCGCGGGCCGAGGCCACGTCCTTGAAGGCCTCGATGACCTCCTTGGGCGGGTGCACGTCCTGCAGCTGCACGGCCTGCACGTGGATGCCGGACTTGTAGATGTCCAGGATCTTCTGCATCAGGTCGCGGGTGTGGTTCTGGATGTCGAGCTTGTTGGTGGTGAGCACCGAGTCGATCTGGTTGTACCCCACCACCTCGCGCATGGCCGCCTCGGCCACGTTCTTCACGGTCTGGTCGGGCTCGTGCACGTTGAAGAGGTAATGCACCGCGTCCTTGATCATGTATTGGACGATGAACTGCACGTCCACGATGTTCTCGTCGCCGGTGAGCATGAGCGACTCTTCCGGCACCAGGCGGTACTGCTGCGACGCGGTGCGGCCGATGGTGCGGAAGCCCACCTCCACCCGGCGCACCTGGGTGACCTTGGGCACGGACACGGACTCCACCGGGAAGGGCAGGTGGTAGTGCAGCCCGGGCTCGGTCTGGCGGTTGTACTCGCCAAATCGCTGCACCACGCCGATCTCCGCGGGCTCCACGATGTAGAGGCCCGAGAGCACCCAGAGCACCCCGATGATGGCGAAGACCCACCACACTGGGAACCGGAAGGCCTTGAAGCGCTTGAGGTCCGCGCTGAAGTCCGGGAAGGACGGACCGCCCCCCCCGCCGCTGTCGCGGCCACCGCCACCCCCGCCCATGCCGAAAGGCTTATTGCGCCGCTGCTGCAGCTTGTCCCAGTCCCAGTTCATAGTCCTGGCAGAGTAAGCGCGTTGGCAGGGGGCGTCAAGGCGACCCCCCCGCCCTTGCCTTCCCCGCACCCTCCGGGTAGAGGAGAACCCTGCCGCGCCGGGGCTCCGGCAGTCTGGCGGCAGTTGAGAGAACATGAAGCCGATCAATCCTTCCATTTTCCGCGCCTATGACATCCGGGGCAAGGTGGACCGGGACTTCGATGCCGAGTGGGTCGAGGTGCTGGGGCGCGCCCTGGGCACGTATTTCAAATCCAAAGGCTACGTGGCCGCGGCGTTGGGGCGGGACTGCCGGCACAGTTCGCCGGGGTATGCCGCGGCCCTGGCCGCGGGGCTGTGCTCGACCGGCTGCGACGTGGTGGACCTGGGCATGGTGCCCACGCCGGTGCACTACTACGGGGTGCGCCGGCTGGGCCTGGCCGCCGGGGTGATGGTCACCGCCTCGCACAACCCGCCCCAGTACAATGGCTTCAAGGTCTGGTGCGGCTCGTCCACCATCCAGGACGAGGAGGTGCAGGCCGTGCGCCGGATCATGGAGTCCGGCTCGTTCGCCTCCGGCCGCGGCATGTTCTCCGAGCACGACGTGACTCCCTCGTACATCGCGGAGCTGGCCTCGCTGGTGACCCTCGACCACCCGGTGAAGCTGGTGGTGGACGGCGGCAACGGCGCGGGCGGCGAGGTGTGCGTGGAGCTCCTGCGCCGGGCCGGGGCCGAGGTCATTCCCCTGTTCTGCGAGCCCGACGGCTCCTTCCCCAACCACCACCCGGACCCGGTGGTGGCCGAGAACACCCAGGCCCTGGCCGAGCTGACCCGGACCGCGGGCGCGGCCTGCGGCATCGGGCTGGACGGGGACGGCGACCGCATCGGCGCGGTGGACGAGGCCGGGCGCATGGTCTACGGCGACCACCTGCTGGCCCTCTACGCCCGGGAGGCCCTGGCCCGGGTGCCGGGCGGCATGGTCATCGGCGACGTGAAGTGCTCGCATCTCCTGTTCAAGGACATCGCGGCGCGCGGGGGCAAACCGCTCATGGCCCGCACCGGGCACAGCCCCATGAAGCAGGCCCTGCACGACACCGGCGCGCTCATGGCCGGGGAGCTGAGCGGGCACATGTTCTTCAACGACCGGTTCTTCGGCTGGGACGACGCGCTCTACGCGGCCCTGCGCCTGGCCGAGATCCTCGCCCGCGCCCCCGGGCAGCCCCTGTCCGCCCTGCTCACCGGCTGGCCCACCACCTTCTCCACCCCGGAGATCCGGCGCGAGGTGCCCGAGGGCGTGAAGTTCAAGGCGGTGGAGCGCTTCCTGGAGCACTGCCGCGGCAAATACGCAGTGGACACGACCGACGGCGCGCGCATCGACTTCGGGGACGGCTGGGCCCTGGTGCGGGCCTCCAACACCCAGAGCGCGCTGACCCTGCGCTTCGAGGCCGAGAGCGAAAAGCGCCTGGCCGAGATCCAGCGCCTGGTGGACGAGCCCCTGGCCCGCTTTGTCACGGAGATCGCCCGGGGCTGACCCCGTCCTGCCCTGTTTCCCGAAGTATACCTGCGGCCTGCGCTGAGCAGGGCCGCGGCATGTCCGCGGGAGAGCCTTCTCCCGCCTGTGTTTCATGGGAGGGTGACAGCGCCGCCCAACCCGGGTAGTATTTATGCTGCAAAATTCGCCCGCTACGGAGCGCCCTATGAAAATCCTCCAGGCCGTGCACATGGAACGGTGCATCGGCTGCCATTCCTGTTCCCTGGCCTGCGCCCGCCTGGTGCACAAGGTCTTGTCCTGGGACCACTGCGGCATCCGCATCAAGTCCTCGGGCGGCATGAGCACCGGGTTCGAGGCCCAGCTCTGCGTGGCCTGCGACCCCGCGCCCTGCGTGGCCGCCTGCCCCACCGGGGCCTATTCCCAGCGCAAGGGCGGCGGGGTGAAGGTGGACCGCAGCCTGTGCATCCGCTGCGGCGAGTGCGCCCGGGCCTGCCCGGTGGACGCCATCCACCTCTCGGTGGAGGACAACTCCCCCTTCGTGTGCATCCACTGCGGCCGCTGCGTGGCCTACTGCCCGCACTCCTGCCTGGCCCTGAACGACGTGCCCGAGCGCAGGGCCGCGGCCCTGCCGGAATTTCCAGTGAAGGAGGTGCGGGAATGAGCCGGCCCTTCACCATCCTGCACTACGACCTCACGGCCGGCCGCGGGGTGCGGCGGCAGTTCTCCTCGCCCGAAGAAAGCCTGGGCGGCTCCGGCCTGGCCGCGGCCCTGTACAAGGAATACGGCCTGCCCGGCGAGCCCCCCTTCCACCCGGCCCAGCCGGTGATCTTCGCCATCGGCCCGCTCACCGGGTACTTCCCGCTCATGAGCAAGGTGGTGTGCGCCTTCCGCTCGCCCTACACCGGGGAGTACGCCGAGAGCCACGCCGGCGGCCGGCTGGCCGTGTCCCTGCGCATGGCCGGGTACGACGCCCTGGTCATCACCGGCCGGGCCAAGTCCCTCTCGGTCCTGGTGGCGGGCGGCCGGCACATGGAGATGCACGACGTGCACTTTTTGGCTGGCGTTGACGCGCTGTCGGTGGGCAAGCATTTGCGGCGCTACGGGCACGGGGCCTCGGGCCACCGCAGCACCCTGCGCATCGGCCCGGCGGGCGAGAACCTGGTCCCCACCGCCTGCATCAACGTGGACACCTACCGCCACTTCGGCCGCCTGGGCGGCGGCGCGGCCCTGGGGGCCAAGCGGCTCAAGGCGGTCATCGTGCTGGGCGACTCGCCCCAGCCCATTCCCGAGGGCAAGGACTACCCGGCGCTGTTCAAGGACATCCACGCCAAGCTCACCACCACGGACATGATGGACAAGTACCACAACCTCGGCACGCCCGAGAATTTGCTTGTCCTGAACGGCATCAAGGCCCTGCCCTGGCGCAACCTGCAGCAGACCAGCGACCCCGGGGTGGATGGCATCTCGGGCGAGCGCTTTGCCGAGCAGCTGCTGCTGCGCAAGACCGCCTGCTCCGGCTGCCCGGTGGGCTGCATCCACATCGGGCTGTTGCGCGAGATGTTCGCGGCCAAGCACGACTACCTCTACCGCCAGGTGGCCTACGACTACGAGCCGCTCTTCTCCTGCGGCTCCATGCTGGGCCTGACCTCGGCCTCGGACGTGCTGGCGGTCATGGACGAGTGCGAGCGCCAGGGCCTGGACGTGATGAGCGCGGGCGTGGCCCTGGCCTGGGCCGCCGAGGCCCTGCAGAAGGGCGTGGTCACGGAGCAGGAGACCCTCCTGCCCCTGGCCTTCGGCGACGCGGCCGGCTTCCGGCAGGGCATGGTGCACCTGGGCCAGGGCACGAGCGAGTTCTGGCGGGTGCTGGGCGCGGGCGCGCTCAAGGCCGGCGACGTGTACGGCGGCGCGGACTTCGCCTGCGTGCTGGGCCAGGAGATGGCCGGCTACGCCACCGGCGAGGTGTTCTTCGTGGGCGAGGCCCTGGGCTTCCGCCACTCCCACCTGGACGCGGGCGGCTATTCCTACGACCAGAAGGCCAAGGACAAGGACGCGGGGAAGGCCGTGGATTTCCTGGTCAAGGACGAGCGGCAGCGGGTCATGGTCACCTGCATGGTGGCCTGCCTGTTCTCCCGCGCGGTGTACACCCCGGAGCTGGTGCAGGAGGCCCTGCGCGTGCTCGGGTTCGCCGCCGCCGCGGACAACCTGGACGCCCTGGCGGGCCAGGCCCAGGCCCAGCGCTGGCTGCTCAAGTTCGAGACCGGCTACCACCCGGACAATATCCGCATCCCCAAGCGGTTCCTGGAGGTGGAGACCTGGAAGGGCCGCATGGACCCGGAGTTCCTGGCCGACGTGCGCGCCCGCTACGCCGCGGCCATCCTGGGCATGGCCGCCCGCCAGCCGGAGTAACGGGGCAGGGCTCCCCGGCGGGCCGGGCGGGGGTTGCGCGTCCCCCCGGGCTAGGGCATGCTCCGGGGCGACGCCATCCGGCGCTGCCCAACGGAGACACTGCCCATGCTGCGACCCCGCACCTTCGTCATTTTCCTGGTCCTGGCCGGCCTGGCCGCGGGCGGCGTCTTCTGGTGGCGCGCGGCCACGGCCCCGGCCGAGACCAAGGTCCTGGCCACCGCCAAGGTGGAGCGCGGCGTGGTGCGCAAGGAGCTGGACTCCACCGGCATCGTCAAGGCCCAGGTGGGGGCCATCGTGAAGATCGGGGCCCAGGCCACCGGCCGGCTCATGGACCTGCCGGTCAAGGTGGGCGACAGCGTGGCCAAGGGCCAGCTCATCGCCCGCATCGACGACCGGGACCTCACGGCCCAGCTGGACCAGGCCGCCGCCGCCCTGGCCCGCACCCGCGCCGAGCTGGCCGTGGCCAAGGCCGAGGCCGCCTATGCCGGGGACAACCTGGTGCGCCAGAAGGACCTGTTCAGCCGCGGGGTGGTGGCCCGCGACGCCCTGGACCAGGCCGAGCGCGACCAGGCGGTCAAGGCCAAGACCCTGGCCGCCAAGGACGCGGCCGTGGCCGAGGCCGCGGCGGCCATCGCGGTGCTGCGCACCAAGCTCTCCCACACCGTCATCCAGAGCCCCATCGACGGGGTGGTCAGCCAGGTCACGGTGCAGGAGGGCGAGACCGTGGTCACCGGCCTGCAGACCGTGAACCTCATCACCGTGCTGGACCCCGCCCGCCTGGAGATGTGGATCTACGTGGACGAGACCGACGTGGGCCAGGCGCGGCCCGGCCTGCGCGTGGAGTTCACGGTGGACGCCTACCCCGGCCGCACCTTCGCCGGGGCCATCGGCCGCATCTACCCCCAGCCCGAGATCCGCGACAACATCGTGTACTACCAGGCCCTGGTGGCCCTGGACCCGGAGCAGGCCCGCGACCTGCGGCCGGAGATGACCACCCTGTGCCGCATCGTGGTGCAGGAGAAAGAGGGCGCCCTGTCCATCCCCAACACCGCGCTCAAGTGGGGGGACGGCGAGCAGGTGGCCTTCCTGGTCAAGGACGGCAAGCCGCGCAAGGTGAAGCCCCGGCTGGGGCTGGCCGGCCTGGCCCGCTCCGAGGTGCTGGACGGCCTGGCCGAGGGCGACGAGGTGGCCACCCAGCTGGTGCTGCCCGGGGCCAAGAAGAAGCCGGAGAAGTAGGGCCCGTGGATTCTCCTCTCATAGAGCTTTCCGGGGTGGAGAAGACCTACGTGCAGGCCGGGGTGGCGACCCGGGTGCTGCGCGGGGTGTCCCTGGCCGTGCGCCGCGGCGAGTTCGTGGCCCTGCAGGGGCCGTCCGGCTCGGGCAAGTCCACGCTGCTGCACATCCTGGGGCTGCTGGAGCGCGCCACGGCCGGCCGCTACCTGCTCTCCGGCGAGGACGTGTCCGCCTTCGACGACGACCGGCTCTCGGCGCTGCGCAACCGGCACTTCGGGTTCGTGTTCCAGAGCTTCTACCTCGTCCCCTACGCCTCGGCGCTGGAGAACGTGCTCCTGCCCGGGCTCTACGGCCCGGAGCCGCGCCGGGTCCTGGAGCACCGCGCCGCGGAACTGCTGGCCCGGGTGGGCCTGGCCGACCGGGCGGGCTTCAAGCCCTCCCAGCTCTCGGGCGGGCAGCAGCAGCGGGTGGCCATCGCCCGCGCCCTCATCAACCAGCCCGCGGTGATCTTCGCGGACGAGCCCACCGGCCAGCTGGACTCGGCCACCAGCGCGGAGATCATGCAACTGCTCACCGACATCTGCGCCCAGGGCGCGTCCATCGTCATGGTCACCCACGACGAGGAGACCGCGGCCTATGCGCAGCGGAGGGTGCGCATCCTGGACGGATTGATTGGGGACGGCCTCATTCCGGACGGAGAAGGCGCGGCCCCCCCGGTCTCCGCAGGGGCGTAAGCCATGCTCCGCGCCCTGCGCCTGCTCCCCCGGGTGGCCGGGTTCGCCCTGGACGCGGTGCTGGCCTACCGGCTGCGCTCGGTGTTCGTGATCCTGGCCGTGGCCCTGGGCATCGCCGCGCTCACGGTCATCGTCACCGCCATCGACGGGGCCAACCGCAAGGCCCTGGAGATCGTGGACATGTTCGGCCCGGACGCGGTGTTCGTCCTGGGCGGGGACATCGAGAGCCGGGCGGTGGGCAAGCGCACCCTCACCATCACCTGGGAGGACGCCCGCACCATCCAGCAGTCCATCCCCGGGGCCTACCTGTCCGTGCCCATGCGGGCCAAGTCCAACCTGAGCGCCCGGCACGGGGACAAGAACTACGACCTGCCCACCCTGGTGG
>JAEXTU010000016.1 GCA_023453335.1 Pseudomonadota bacterium
ACCCGGGGCCGCGCGGCCCTGCCCGCCAAGGGCGCGGCGCTCACCCTCACGGTGCGCACCATCGTGCGCGAGGACGCCATCGAGCTCTTCGGCTTCTCCTCCCTGGAGGAGCGCGCGGCCTTCGACACCCTGCTCACCATCTCCAAGCTGGGGCCCAAGACCGGCCTGTCCATCCTTTCCATTTTCACCCCCGAGGAGTTGCGCACCCTGGTGCTGCGCGAGGATGTGGACGCCCTGACCATGGTGCCGGGCATCGGCAAGAAGAGCGCCCAGCGCATCTTCGTGGAACTCAAGTACAAGCTGGACATGGGCGGCGAGGCTGCGCCCGTGCCGGGCCTGGAAGGCGGCGCGGCCACCCGGTTCAAGGACGCCCTGGCCGGGCTCACCAACCTGGGCTACGATGAGCGCGAGGTGCGCCCGGTCCTGGAGGAGGTCTTCGCGGCCGAGCCGGACCTGGAGGTGGCCGCGGCGCTGCGCGCGGCCCGCAAGCGCCTGGCCAAGGCCCGGGAGTAGCCGGTGGCCTTCGAGCAGCCCGACGACAGCATCCGGCCGCAGAGCCTGGACGAGTTCATCGGCCAGGACGAATTGCGCGCCAACCTGCGGGTGTTCCTGTCCGCGGCCCGGGAGCGGGGCGCGGCCATGGACCACACCCTGCTCTACGGCCCCCCGGCCTGGGCAAGACCACGCTCGCCCAGATCATGGCCCGGGAGCTGGCGGTGAACCTGGTGTCCACCTCCGGCCCGGTGCTGGAGCGCTCCGGCGACCTTGCCGCCATCCTCACTAACCTGGGCCGGCACGACATCCTCTTCGTGGACGAGATCCACCGCATGCCCGCGGCCGTGGAGGAGATTCTCTACCCGGCCATGGAGGACTTCAAGCTGGACCTCATCATCGGCCAGGGTCCGGGCGCGCGCACGGTCAAGATCGACCTGGAGCCCTTCACCCTGGTGGGGGCCACCACCAGGCTGGGGCTGCTCACCTCGCCCCTGCGCGACCGCTTCGGGGTCATCGCCCGGCTGGAGTTCTACAACCACGCGGACCTGGCCCGGATCGTGACCCGGGCGGCCCGGATAATCGGGGCCGAGGTCACGCCCGAGGGCGCGGCGGTGGTGGGCCGGCGCTCCCGGGGCACCCCGCGCATCGCCAACCGGCTCCTGCGCCGGGTGCGCGACTTCGCCCAGATGCACGGGACCGGGGTGGTGGACGCCGATTTGGCCGAGGCCGCCCTGGCCCGCATGGACGTGGACGAGTCCGGCCTGGACCAGATGGACCGCAAGATCCTGGACGTGATCATCCGGCACTACGCAGGCGGCCCGGTGGGCGTGAAGACCCTGGCCGTGGCCTGCTCCGAGGAGGTCCGCACCCTGGAGGACATCTACGAGCCCTACCTCATCCAGTGCGGTTTCCTGAAGCGCACCTCCCGCGGCCGGGTGGCCACGGCCAAGGCCTTCGCCCACATGAAGGCTATGGCCGCCCATCCCGAGGACGGGCAGGGCAACCTGATCGAGTTCTCATAAAGGATAGTCCATGCGCATCATCGACCCGAGCTTCGAAATACTGGCCATGCCCGAGGGCGAGGCCGCGCTCAGGATCATCGAGCTGGCCGGCCGCACCTGCTACAAGAGCGAGGACAAGATCGCGGCGAACACCGCCCCGGACTTCGTGGGCCGCATCGTGCGCTCCGGGCACGAGAGCGTCATCGAGCACAGTTCGGCCACGGTGCGCTTCATCACCGACCGGGGGGTGACCCACGAGCTGGTGCGCCACCGCCTGGCCGCCTATTCCCAGGAGTCCACCCGCTACGCGAATTATGCCAAGGACAAGTTCGGCAGCGAGATCACCGTGGTCCGGCCGCCGTTCTGGGCCGAGGACTCGGAGCCCTACCGCCTCTGGAAGCGGAGCATGGAGGAGGCCGAGGCCGCCTACCTGGCCCTCACCCGGGCCGGGGCCAAGGCGCAGGAGGCGCGCAGCGTGCTGCCCAACTCGCTGAAGACCGAGATCGTCATGACCGCCAATTTCCGGGAGTGGCGGCACGTGTTCCGGCTGCGCTGCGACGGCGCGGCCCATCCCCAGATCCGCCAGCTCATGCTGCCGCTCCTGGACGAGTTCAGCCGCCGGGTGCCGGTTCTTTTCAACGACCTGCGCGAGCGCTTCGCCGCGGACATCGAGCGCTTCAAGACCCTGCCCCTGGCCTGAGCCCCAATGAGCGACATGCCCGAGACCGAGGAACCCCGCGACCTGCCGCAGGACCCGCCCGCGGACCGGCCCTATCTCACCCCGGAGGGGACCCTGGTGGTCCCGGCCGGGTGCGGGCCCGAGTGGCGCTGGTGGACCAAGGAGGGCAAGCGCATCACCGCCATCCTGCGGGAGCTGAAGGCCCCGCGCAGCGTGTGGGCGCGCTACACCGCCGACCCCTATCCCGAGGACCTGGCCCGCGAGGTATACCCCCTGCTGGGGTAGGCCGTCCGGAACCCGGCGCACTGCCGGCATTCCCGAGTAACCGACCTGTAGCAGGGGATAATCGGATAATGCCGCGGGATATCGGGTTCGGACATGAACAGTTATTCACATAAAGGGTGCCGAGGCGATCTGACCAGTGGTCAGGAAGCCATGGCCCGCGGGCCAAACCACGTTATCCCTTCTCTTCTGATTCCCTTTCTATCACTAGAGATTGGAGCCGCTGCCAGGGGATGGCGGCCGGCCTCGGCTTTGCCTGGGTCCGCACCTTCCCCTGCAAAAAACCGGCCCAGTCCAGGCATGACGAAGTGACGACGTGGATAAAAATTTCAGGGAATCTTCAAAATGAGAAGAAAAGGAGTTGAGTGGCTGTTGAAAACTTTTTCAGGACGTGTGCAGAAGAATCGCCTTGACACTGGGGAGGCCATGCCCGGCGTGGGTTCCCTCCCGAAGGCCAAAAGCCGACACCGCTTCGCCATATCTTTTTTTATACTTTAATTTTAGCTGGTTGCTTTGATAATGCCTTGGGGAGAACCTGCCCCCCAGGTGGGTCCGGCCGGGTGTAATCCCTCCTTGCCCGAACCCCTCCCCCCCGGGTATCTCTGCGACCCATGCACGGACCCTGGTCGCTCATCCTCTCCCTCCTGGAAAAGACCCTGAATCCCGGCCTGTTCCAGGTCTGGATCAAGCCTTTGGAAGCCGTGGTCGGGGACAACTCCCTGACCCTCCTCGCCCCCAACGAATTCGTGGCCGCCTGGGTGCGCGAGCGCCTGGCCGGCGACATCCTGCAGGCCGCCCAGCAGGCCATGGGCCAGAAGCCGGAGCTTGCGGTCCGGGTGAAGCCCAAGCTGGTGGCCCCGGGCGCCCCGGCCCCGGCCGCGGTTCCGCAGAATGGAAACGGCAAGGGCAATGGCGCGGCGGCCAAGACCGTAGGCCTGCCCGGCCTGGCCGGCCGGCCCCTGTCCACCCAGATCTGGCGCTTCTCCTTTGACGACTTCGTGGTGGGCCCCTGCAACGAGTTGGCCTTCATGGCCGCCCGCGGCTTGTGCAAGGGCGCCCTGGCCTCGGAGCAGTTCTACCTCTGCTCCGCGCCGGGCCTGGGCAAGACCCACCTCATGCACGCCATCGGCCGGCAACTGGCCCACGCCGCCAACCGGGACAGCCTGCGGGTGGCCTACCTCACCGCCGAGGAGTTCACCTCCTCCCTGGTCATGGCCATCAAGTCCGGGGAGATGGACCGCTTCCGGTCCAAGTTCCGCCAGACCCTGGACGTGCTGCTCCTGGAGGACGTGCACTTCCTGCAGGGCAAGGCCAAGGTGCAGGACGAGCTGCTCTGCACCCTGAAGGCCCTGCACGACCGCGACTGCAAGGTGGTGTTCACCAGCTCCTTCCTGCCCCGGGAACTCTCCAACGTGGACCACAGCCTGGCCTCGCGCTTCTGCTCCGGGCTCCTGGCCTCCATCGAGCGGCCCTGCCTGGAGACCCGGCGCAAGATCCTGGAGCGCAAGGCCGCCATCTACCAGGTGGCCCTGCCCGGCAACGTCACCGAGCTGTTGGCCGAGCGGCTGTGCTCGGACGTGCGCCAGTTGGAGAGCTGCCTGCAGAACCTGGCGCTCAAGGCCCGGCTGCTGGGCGGGTGCATCGACCTGGGCCTGGCCCTGGAGGTGCTGGCCAACTACGCGTCCGCGCCGGTGACGGCCATCACCCTGGACAGCATCATCGACTTCGCGTGCCGGAATTTCGAATTGTCGCCCGCGGAACTGGCCTCCAAGAGCCGCAAGCGGCAGGTGGTCCTGGCCCGGAACCTGGCCTGCTACCTGGCCCGCAAGCACACCGCCCTGTCCCTGGAGCAGATCGGCTCGCGGTTGGGCCGGAGGCATTCCACGGTGCTCAAGGCGATCACCAACGTGGAGCGGGAGATAGCCACCGACACCCCACTCGGCCGGCAGCTCTCCCACACCATGGAGCGTATCGGACGCCTCTAGCTGTGGCCCGGGCTGCCTGCGGCCATTTTCACCGGCAGCCAGGGGTTGGGCCACAGCGCCACACCGGCCGGCCGGTGCGCAGGAGGGGAGGGGGGGGGGGGGGGCCCCCCCCCCCCCCCCCCCCCCCGGACGGGGGAGGGGGGGG
>JAEXTU010000094.1 GCA_023453335.1 Pseudomonadota bacterium
CCCCCCCGGCCCGCCGCTGCCTACTTGATGAGCTTTTCCCAGTCCTTGGTCTCGAACCAGTAGTGCTTGCGCTCGGCGAACCACCCTTCCGCGTCGACCATGGTGATCCAGGAGTTGAGCACGTTCAGGGTGTCCACGTCGCCCTTGCGCACGGCCATGGCGACGGGCTCCCTGGTGAACTCGCCCGCGAACGGCGCGTAGAGCTTGTCCGGGCTCTCCACGGCCAGTTGGGCGGGCAGGGGCGCGTTGCCCACGAAGGCCGCGGCCCGGCCGGCCAGGATCTCCTGGGTGCACAGGGCCTCGGAGTCGAAGTTCTTGTGCTCGGCCTTGGGCAGGTGCTTGCGCGCCGCGGCCGCGGCCGTGGTGCCGGTGCGCGACACGATGACCATGTCCGGCCGGTTGAAGTCCGCAAGCGAGGTCTTGCCCGGGGCCACCTTGGCGCTGGCCACCAGGGCGGTGCCCGTGGAGTAGTACGGGATGGTGAAGTTCACCTTCTGGCTGCGGTCGGGCCGGATGCTCATGCCGCCGATGAGGATGTCGAACTTGCCGGTGAGCAGGGCCGGGATGATGCCCGACCAGGCGGTGGGCACGAACTCCACCTTGACCTTGAGGTCGTCGGCCAAGCGGCGGGCCACCTCGATCTCGAACCCGGTCCACTCGCCCTTCTTGTCCGGCATGGCCCAGGGCACGAAGGTGTCCATGCCCACGCGCAGCACCCCGCGCTTGAGCACCTGGGCCATGGCGGAATTCTCCACCAGCTCGGCCTGGGCCTTGGATTCCGCCCGGGCGGGCGCGGCCAGCCAGGCCGAGAGCAGGAACAGGCCGGCCAGGGCGATGAGCAGTCGTTTCATGCGGTCATCTCCTTGGGAATGGGTTGCTCAGAGAATCTGGGAGAGGAACTGGCGGGTGCGCTCCAGGCGCGGCCGCTGGAAGAACTCGTCGGCCGGGGCCTCTTCCACCACCCGGCCGGCCTCCATGAACAGCACCCGGTCGCCCACCTCGCGGGCAAAGCCCATCTCGTGGGTCACCACCACCATGGTCATGCCCTCGTAGGCCAGGGTCTTCATGACCTCCAGCACCTCCCCGATCATCTCCGGGTCCAGGGCGCTGGTGGCCTCGTCGAAGAGCATGATGGAGGGCTCCACGGCCAGGGCGCGGGCGATTGCCACCCGCTGCTGCTGCCCGCCCGTGAGCTGGGCGGGGTAGGCGTCGGCCTTGTCGGTGAGCCCCACCTTGGCCAGCAGGCGCAGGGTGGCCGCGGTGGCCGCGGCCTCGCTCTTGCCGCGCACCAGGCGCTGGGCCAGGTTCACGTTGCCGGTCACGGTCAGGTGCGGGAACAGGTTGAAGCTCTGGAACACCATGCCCACCTGGCGGCGGATGGCCAGCCGGTTGGCGGTGCGGTGGTCCAGGGTGAGCCCGTTGATGGCCACCCGGCCGGCGTCGGTCTCCTCCAGCCCGTTCAGGCAGCGCAGGAGCGTGGACTTGCCCGAGCCGGACGGGCCCACGACCACCACCACCTCCCCCTTGCGCACGGACAGCGCCACCCCGTCCAGGGCCACGACATTGCCCGGGAAGGTCTTGGCCAGGCCCTCCCCCCGGATGACCTCAGGCCCCAGGACCTTGGCCGACTCGTCCTCGCTGCGGAAGGCGGCCATGCTCAGATCCCCACCGCGAGCCGCCGCTCCAGCCGGCCCGCAGCCAAGGACAGGGACAGGGTGAGCACCAGGTAGACCCCGGCCACCGTGAACCAGACCTCGAAGGTCTGAAAGGTGTCGGCCACGATGAGCTGGCCGCGCAGGGTCAGGTCGTACACCGCGATGGTGGAGACCAGGGCCGAGTCCTTGACCAGGGACACCGCCTGGCCGGCCAGGGGCGGCAGCACCCGGCGCAAGGCCTGGGGCAGGATCACCGCCCGGTAGGTGGAGAAGGCGCCGAGCCCCAGGCTGGCCGCGGCCTCCCACTGCCCGCGCGGGATGGACACGATGCCCGCCCGGATGATCTCCGAGGCGTAGGCCCCCTCGAACAGCGAGAGCGCCGCGACGGCGGACCCGAAGGCCGACAGCCCGGTGAGCGGGGCCAGCACGAAGTACACGAAGAATATCTGGATGAGCAGCGGGGTATTGCGGATGGCCTCCAGGTACCCCCGGGCCAGGGCGCGGCCGGCCCAGGAGGAGGACAGCCGCAGGAGCGCCGTGACCAGGCCCACCGCCATGCACAGCACCAGGGACAGGGCGGTGATCTGCACCGTCACCCCCAGGCCCCGTAGCAGCGGGCCGGGCGTGAAGCCCCCCTCGGCGAACGACCCGAAATACCCGGGCGCCGCGTACCACTGCCAGTGGTACCCCAGGCCTTCGGCCCCGCGCACCCCGAGCCACGCCAGCCCCGCCAGGAGCAGGCCGAAGGCCGCCAGATCCAGGGACCTGGCCCATTCCGCGCGGGTCATGGCCATGTATCGCTATCCTAAGGCCGCCAGGACCTTCTCCGGCGGCCGGCGCTCGGGAACGGTTTCGTGCGGCACGGCCCCTTCGTTCCAGGCCCGGGACACGTAGAGCCCGCAGAAGCAGGCCCCGAACTCGGCCACGTCCGGCTCCCGGTACACGCAGGGACAGATGATGTCCTTGTCCAGCTCGTAGGTTCCCGAGGCCAGGCGGCAGGGACAGGCCATGTAGCCGTAGCGCTCCTTGGTGGTGAGCAGGCTGACCAGGAGCGCCATGGTCATCTCTTCGTCGACATTGAAGAAATAGCCTTTGGGCTCCTGCAGCTTGCGCAGCGCCGCATGGAGTTGTCGGGCGTCCATCACAGTTCCAGGAGCTTGGCCAGCTCCTCCTTCTTGAAGCCCACCAACACCTTGTCGCCCACCACCACCGTGGGGAAGGAAACCGAGGGGTTGAGCTTGCGCACCTCCTCCACGATGAGCTTGCGCTCCTCGCCCGTGAGCTGGTCCACATGGACGCACTCGTAGTTAACGCCCATTTCAGTCAGGAAATCCTTGCAGTTGCGGCAATGGATGCAGGTGGAAAGCGCATAGACCTTCACCGGTTTATCGGTCATGGAACCCTCCTTCGGGGTGCTGCTGGTGTCGACGTGCGAGACGGGACAGGTCGGACGCGGCCTTCGGGGACTTCGCCAGGAACGGCAAACAGGTCGGGCGTGCGGAAGGGGTCACGGCAACAAGCCCGCCCTTCAGCCGCCCGGGCCGAAGAACACCACCGAGAACAGGCGGTGCCGACGCGGCCGGTACGTTCTGCGCATGAAAACCCTCCTAATCAAGCTCACCTTACCAAAAACCCGCACACATGCAAACCGGAACGCACAGAATCACGCCCCGGCGCATTGTCCGATGGTAATCCTTCCGAAATGCTTGGCAAGAACCCGGCGGGCACTTTCCCGCGCGGCAGGCGGCAGCGCAGGCTAGAGGTACTTCTCCCCGGCCTGGCGGTCGCGAACCTTCCGCGCAGGAGCCCCGTAGGCCACGCAAAGGTCCGGCACGTCGGCCAGCACCACCGCGCCCGCGCCCACCACCGCGTGCTCGCCCACCGTGAGCCCGTGCGCCACGCTCGCGCCGATGGACACCGCGCTGTAGGCCCCGATCCGCACGTTGCCGCCCAGGGCCGCGCCCGGGGCCAGGCTGGAGAAGTCCCCCATCACCCCGTCGTGGTCCAGGCTGGCCCCGGTGTTCACAATGCAGTGCGCGCCCACCCGGCAGTCGCTGTTGAGCACCGCCCCGGCCATGACCACCGTGCCCGGCCCCACTCCGGCACCCCGTGCCAGCCGCGCCGCAGGGTGCACCGCGGCCACGAAGGGCAGGCCCGACGCCAGCCGCGCCAACTCCCCGACCTCCCGCGCCCGGGTCCAGTTGTCGCCAATGGCCACCAGCATGCCCGCCAGGCCCAATTCCCTGGCCAGCCGCGGCAGGTCCGCCTCGGCCCCCAGCACCGGCAGGCCGAAAAACTCGCTGCCCGCGGGCTTGTTCCGGTCCAGGAACCCGGCCAAACGCCAGGCCCCCGCCTGCTCCACGATGTCCGCGACCACCTTCCCGTGGCCCGAGGCCCCGATAATAACGATGGCGTCCATGCGGTGTGTCTCCTCTGTCAGTCTGCGGGCGGGCGGTGCTCCGCGGCGGTGAGTTCGGCCAGCTTGGCGTACTTGTGGAACGCGTAGACAAAGGCGTGGATGGCCAGGAGGAAGCCGGCCCGGCCGTCCAGGAAGCCTCGCTTCAGGATGTACTGGCGGAAGAACTTGGCCGCGCCCCGGGCCGCGGCCGCGCCCAGGCCGCAGCGCCGGCCCCGGCCGTACAGCTCCCGCGCCGCGGTGGCCGTGTAGCTGTTGATCTTGGCCAGGTGCTCGGCCAGGTCCGCGTACGGGTAGTGGATGATGTCCCCGCTGAGCCGCCGGGTGGGGCCGGCCGGGAAGAACTCCTCGTGCGGCAGGGTGCCGCGCAGCTCCATGCGGTCCGGCCGGAAGGCCCGCAGCAGCCAGTCCGGATACCAGCCGCCGTGTTTCAGGAACCGGTCGTAGTAGAAGGAGCGGCGGGAGCAGAAAAACCCCGCCGCGTCGCCCGGGTCGGCCAGGGCCGCCTGGAGGGAGGCGGAAAGCTCGGGGGACAGGTACTCGTCCTGGTCCAGGGTCACCACCCAGGGGGTGGTGACCTGGGTGAAGGCGTAACGGAACTGGGGGATGGTTCCCTCCCAGGCCCGGTACTGCACCTCCGCGCCCGCGGCCTTGGCGATGTCCAGGGTGGCGTCCGTGCTCCCCGAGTCCACCACCAGCAGCCGGTCGCAGAACGAGAGGGTCTCCAGGGTCCGGGAGAGCCACTTCTGGCCGTTGAAGGTGAGGACGACAGCGGTGACGCCCAGGGACATGGCCTCTCCTACGCCTGCGGCGCGCTGTCCGTGCCGGCGGTGCTGCCGGGTTCGGCCAGCTCTCGCTCCAAAATGGACCGGGCCGCGGCCACCACCTCGTCCAGGGGCCGGGTGGCGTCCACCACCCGGAACCGCTCCCGGTGCAGGGCCGCCCAGGTCAGATAGCCCTGCCGCACCCGGTTGTGGAAGGCCAGGCTCTCGGCCTCGAAGCGGCCCTCGGTGGCGCAGATACCGCTGCGCACGTTGCGGGTGAGAGCCCGCTTGAGCCCCACCTCGGCCGGCAAGTCGAAGAGCAGGGTCAGGTCCGGCCAGCACCCGGCCACCGCGATCTCGTTGAAGGAGTGCAGCAGCCTGGGGTCCAGGCCCCGGCCGTAGCCCTGGTACACCACCGTGGAGTCGGCAAAGCGGTCCGAGAGCACGATGCGCCCGGCCTCCAGGGCCGGTTTCACCACGTCCTGCACGTGCTGCGCCCGGTCCGCCAGGTACAGGAACAGCTCGCTCTGCCCGGTCAGGTCCCGGCTGGCCATGTCCAGGAGGATGCGCCGCAGCTCCTGGCCCAGGCGCGAGCCCCCCGGCTCCCGGGTCACGGTCACCTCGCGGCCCGCGGCGGCCAGCCCCTCGACCAGGGTGGCCAGGACCGAGCTCTTGCCCGAGCCCTCTATGCCTTCAAAGGTAACAAACATTGCTCCCCCTCCGGCCGCGAGGTGGCGGCCTCCCGGCCCGGGGTGCGGGCCGGCCGGTAGACCGGCCGCTCCAGGGAGCGGGTGTACGAGCTCCAGCCGCCCTCCCCGGCCTCGGCCTCGTCCAGGGCCTCGGCCACCGTGGCCAGCTTGGCGTCCAGGTTGTCGGCAAAGTGCAGGGCGAATGCCTCCGCGGTCTTGGGCCGCTTGGGCGACCCGAAGGCCAGCTCCCCGTGGTGGCTCAGGATGATGTGCCGCAGATGCAGGACGAGCCCCTCGTCCAGGTCGCTCTTGGCCAGGAAGGGCGAAAGCACCTCCAGCCCGATGCTGATGTGGCCCAAGAGCCGCCCCTCGTCCGTGACCTCGCGGGCCAGGCCCGCACCGTACTCCCAGGCCTTGCCCAGGTCGTGGAACACCGCGGCCGCGAGCAGGGCCTCCCGGTCCAGGGCCGGGTACTGGTCGCAAAAGGACATGCACAGGGTGCACACCGACAGGGTGTGCTCCAACAGGCCGCCCACGTAGGCGTGGTGCACGCTCACCGCGCCCGGCGCGGCCAGGAGCCGGGCCTTGACCACCGGGTCGGTAAGCACCTTGCGGGCCAGGGTGCGCCAGGGCTTGTGCCGCAGGTGCTCCCGGCACAGGGCCTCGATGTCCGCCAAGAGGTCCTCGGCCGGCCGCCGGCTGGCGGCCACGAAGTCCGAGACCACCAGGTCCGGGGACTCGGGGTCCAGGACCTGGAGCGACTCCACCACGATCTGGGTCTCGTCGCGGTACACCCCCACCTGGCCGCGCACCCGCACCAGCATGCCCGGTGCCAGGCTGGGGCAACTGGCGCTGTGCGGGGAGAAGAGCTTGCCCGCCACCCGGCCCGAGTTGTCCTCCAGGGCCAGGCTCCAGAAGGGGCCGTTCTTGGCCTGGCCCGACCTCGCCTCGGCCAGGACGAACACCTCGTCCACCGGGTCCCCGGGGGTGAGGTCGCGCACGAAAAGCTTCTTGAGGGTCATCGGTTGCATCCGCCAAGGGCTTGGGGTAATCCGCCTCCGGGGAACCGGCGGCCGGACTGCCCACCACTGCCCTGTTTCCCGTCCTCATGTCAAACCGGCCGGCCATGACCGGCCCTGCGGAGCACCCATGCGCATCCTGCTCACCAACGACGACGGCATCCACGCCGGGGGCCTGCGGGCCATGCACCAGGCCCTCATCGCTGCCGGGCACGAGGTCCGGGTGGTGGCCCCCCTTACCGAACAGTCCGCGGTGGGGCACGCCATCACCATGTCCGTGCCGCTCAAGGCCCGGGCCATCAAGGAGAACGGCTTCTCCGGCCTGGGCGTCACCGGCACCCCGGTGGACTGCGTGAAGCTCGGCCTGACCACCCTCATGGAGGGCGAGGCCGTGGACCTGGTAGTCTCGGGCATGAACGCGGGCGCCAACGTGGGCGTGGACATCCTCTACTCCGGCACCGTGGCCGCGGCCACCGAGGCCGCACTCATGGGCTACCCGGCCCTGGCCGTGTCCATGGACGACTTCAAGGCCCGCGACCTCTCGGCCCAGGCCGCCTACGCCGCGGACCTGACCGCCCGCATCCCCTGGAAGGACATGCCCAGCCAGTGCATGCTCAACCTGAACTTCCCGGCCCAGCCTTGGGCCGAGGTCAAGGGCCTCAAGGTCTGCCCCCAGACCTCGGCCGCCTACCAGGACTGGTACGTGGCCCGGGAGGACCCCCGCGGCAACGCCTACTACTGGCTGGAGGGCCTCATCCCCAAGGACAAGGTGGCCGCGGGCACCGACCGCGCCCTGCTCTGGGAGGGGTGGATGACCCTCACCCCCCTGCGCTTCGACTTCACCGACCGCGCCACCCTGCAAACCCTGGAACGCTGCGGGCTCATTGACACCACGCCGGCCCAAGAGTAGCTTTTTTCGTTCAGTGCCGGCCCGTTCGGGCCCATCAAAACCCTCCCGGAGGACACCATGCCCCTCGTCGGTCCCAAGGAAATGTTCGCCAAGGCATACGCCGGCGGCTTCGCCATCGGCGCGTTCAACGTGAACAACATGGAGATCATCCAGGGCATCATCATGGCCGCCGAAGAGGAGAAGAGCGCGCTCATCCTCCAGGTCTCGGCCGGCGCCCGCAAATACGCCAACCCGGTCTACCTGAAAAAGCTGGTGGAGGCCGGCCTGGAGGTCTCGGACCTGCCCATCTGCCTGCACCTGGACCACGGCGCCAGCTTCGAGCAGTGCCTGGACTGCATCGAGGGCGGCTTCACCTCGGTGATGATCGACGGCTCCCACCTGTCCTACGAGGACAACATCGCGGTCACCAGGAAGGTCGTGGAGTACGCCCATCCCCGCGGGGTCTGGGTGGAGGCCGAGCTGGGCCGCCTGGCCGGGGTGGAGGACGAGGTCTCCTCGGAGCACAGCATCTACACCGACCCGGACCAGGCCGTGGACTTCGTGAAGAAGACCGGGTGCGACTCCCTGGCCATCGCCATCGGCACCTCGCACGGGGCCTACAAGTTCAAGGGCGAGGCCAAGCTGGACTTCGAGCGCCTGGACACCATCGGGGGCATGCTGCCCGGCTATCCCCTGGTGCTGCACGGCGCGTCCAGCGTGCTCCCCGAGTTCGTGGAGATGTGCAACCAGTACGGCGGCCACGTGCCCGGGGCCAAGGGCGTGCCCGAGGAGCTCTTGCGCAAGGCCGCCAAGAGCGCGGTGTGCAAGATCAACATCGACACCGACATCCGGCTGGCCATCACCGCCACCATCCGCAAGCACTTCGCCGAAAAGCCAGAGGACTTCGATCCCCGCGCCTACCTGGGCCCCGCGAGAACTGCGGTAAAGGACATGGTGCAGCACAAGATCAAGCATGTCTTGGGCTGCTCCAACAGCAAGTAAACCTGCAAGGAGTAGTTTCATGCCCGTCAAGATAGGTTTGAACGGCTTCGGCCGCATCGGACGCTTCCTGACCCGGCTCATGGCCGACGAGACCGAGGTGGAGTTGGCCGTGGTCAATGCCCGGGCCGACAATCCCAGCCTGGTCCACCTGCTCAAGTACGACTCGGTGCACGGCCGCTTCCGGGGCGAGGCCATCGCCACGGACGCGGGCTTCATCCTGAACGGCCGGCCGGTGACCGTGACCCGCCAGCCCCTGGGAGAGTACACCTGGAAAGACCTGGGCGTGGACATCGTGGTGGAGACCACCGGCAAGGTGAAGGACGGCGAGGCCCTGGCCAAGCACCTGGCCGGCGGGGCCAAGAAGGCCATCATCGGCGCGCCGGGCAAGGGCGTGGACCTGACCGTGGTGCCCGGGGTCAACGACGACCTCTACGACCCGGCCAAACACCACATCCTGTCCTGCGCCTCCTGCACCACCAACTGCATGGCCCCGGCCACCAAGGTCATCCTGGACAATTTCGGCATCAAGCACGGGCTCATCACCACGGTGCACTCCTACACCATGAGCCAGCGCATCCTGGACGGCTCGCACAAGGACCTGCGCCGCGCCCGCGCCGCCTCCATGAGCATCATCCCCACCACCACCGGCGCGGCCAAGGCCGTGGGCGAGGTGCTGCCCATGCTCAAGGGCAAGCTGGACGGCATGTCCCTGCGCGTGCCCACCCCCAACGTGTCCCTGGTGGACATGGTCCTGGAGGTGGAGAAGCCCACCACCAAGGAAGCGGTCAACGCCGTGCTCAAAGCCGCTGCGCTCGGCCCCATGGCCGGCAACATGGGCTACTGCGACGAGCCCCTGGTCTCGGTGGACTTCGTGTCCACGGCCTACGGCGGGGTGGTGGACAGCCTGCTCACCACGGTCATGGACAAGACCATGGTCAAGCTCATCATCTGGTACGACAACGAGGGCGGCTACACCAACCAGCTCCTGCGCCTCATCAAGAAGGTCGCCAAGAGCCTCTAGCCCCGGC
>JAEXTU010000110.1 GCA_023453335.1 Pseudomonadota bacterium
GTCCAGGGATCCTCGCCCAAGAGCGCTTCCAGGGCGGCCAGCAGCGGGGAGCGCTTGTCGTAATAGGCGCTGCGGGTGATGAGCCCGTGCAACTCCTCCTTGGCCCGGGTCCAGGCCACGTAGAGGAGGTTCAGGTCCTCCTGGAGCGCCGCTGCGGCGGTCTGGTCCCACGCGTCACCCATGTCCTTGTCCAGGGGAGCGAGCAGGGCGTCGCCTTCCAGCTCCACGCTGCCCAGGCGGCCCGACAGGTCGAAGCGGCCGTGGTGGAAGGGGACCACCACCGCGGGGAACTCCAGGCCCTTGGCCCCGTGCATGGTCATGATCCGCACCGCGTCCAGGGTCTCGGGCAGGGGCACGGCCTCCTCGTCGCCGTTCTCCCGCCACCACTCCAGGAAGGCGGACAGGGTCTGGCGGCCCTCGCTCTCGGCGGCGTGGGCCACCTCCAGGAAGCGGCGCACGAAGGCCGCGTCCGCAGGGTTGCGCTCCAGGCCGAAGCAGAGCGAGGCCTCGCGCAGGGCGTCGTAGGGGGTCACGAAGCCTGCGCCGGTGTGGAAGGGGGCCAGCCAGGCCGACCAGGCCGCGGGGACGCGCTCCCGGAACCCGGCGAACAGGGGCGGCCGGGCCTCGGTGGCCAGCCAGTCCAGCAGCTCGGCCTGGTCCAGGCCGGCCAGGGCGCGGAAGTGTTCGGCCTGCACCACCTCCCAGAATGCCAAGTCGTCGGCCGGGAAGTCCAGCCAGGCCAGGAACGCGGCCAGCCAGCGCACCAGGGGGTGCTCGGCCAGGCTCACGCTGTTCTCGGTGACCACCGGGATGCCCAGGTCCAGGAGCCAGCGGGCCACCGCCGCGGCCTGGGTGTTGCTGCGCACCAGCACCGCCATCTCGGACAGGGGCCGGCGGGCGCGCAGGTCGAGGAAGACCTCGGTGAGCACCGCCCGCGCCCGCTCGAACATGTCGTCGCGGTTTTCCCCGCGCACCGCGTAGAGCCGCACCAGGCCGCGGGTGGCGGCGTGCTTGGCCGGCACCTGCTGTTCGCAGTTGGCGAATGCGCCGGCCAGGGACGCGGTGAGGAGGCTTTCGGCCTTGCCGTCACCGCGGTCCTTGCCGGTGGCGGCGACCATGGCCCGGGCCACGGCCGCCGCCCGGTCCGGCCGGCCCAGGGGGCCGAAGGTGCGGTTCACGAACCCCACCACCTCGCGGAAACTGCGCCAGTTGTAGGGCAGGGAGTCCCGCTTCACCGGGCAGATGCGGGGGAGCCCGTCGGGATCGGCCATCTCCGCGAAGAGCCGGGCGTCGCCCCCGCGCCAGCCATAGATGGCCTGCTTCACGTCGCCCACTGCGAACACCCCGCCGCCCTTGGCCAGGCACTCCTCGGCCAGGGGGAACATGGCCTCCCACTGGGGCCGGCTGGTGTCCTGGAACTCGTCCAGGAGCAGGTGGTGCAGCCGCGCGCCCAGGCGGCAGAAGGCCTCGGGTGGGCCGCTTTCCAGCACCTGCTTGACCAGTTCCGGCCATTGCAGGTTGAGGAGCAGCCCGCGCCTGCGCTCCAGCTCAGGCAGCTCCTGCACCAGGGCGTCGGCCAGGTTGAGGAACCCGGCCAGGCCCCGGGCCCGGACCAGCAGGGACCGGCCCGCCGAGCAGGCGGCATAGGCCGCGCACAGCCGGGCATAGGCCGCCTCGGCTCCGGGTGGGGCCGTGCCCTTGGCGGCCTTGGGCAGGCAGTCGTCCAGCCCGGCCTTGGCCCCGTAAGCCGAGACCGGGGGCGGCGCGGACGCGGGCAGGGCCAGGAGCTTGTCCAGGAAGTTGCGGAAATTCGCCACGGGCGCGAGCCCGTGCCTGTCCAGGGCCGCGGCCATGGCCGTGGCCGCGTCGTGCAGGTCCTGATGCAGGCGGGCCAGGCGGGCGTGCAGCCGCCCGGGGTCGGCCAGGTAGGGGGTCTGGTCCGTGACCCGGCGGGCCAGCAGGGGGAGCAGCCGGTCCCGGGTGCGGGCAAAGAGGTCGAAGCCCGGGGTTTCGTCCAGGCGGAGCAGGGTCTCTTGGGCCTGGTCCAGGACCGCCAGGGACGCGGAGTCCCCGGCCTCGGCCTGGGCGCACACCGCGTCGTAGAGCTCGTCGAAGACCTCCTCCAGGTCGAAGGCCGGGGCGAAGTCCGGGGGCAGGCCCAGCTCCGGGGCGAACAGGGCCAGAAAGAGGTGGAGCAGGCTGTCGATGGTGCGCACGTTGAGCTGGTGGAAATGGCGCAGCAGCCGGCCGATCCAGGCCCGGGCCGCGGCCGGGGTCAGGGCCTGGGCTGGCCCCTTCCGGTCCGGGTCATGGCCCAGAGCGCGTTCCTTGAGGCCGCGCAGGATGCGCTCCTGCATCTCGGCCGCGGCCTTGAGGGTGAAGGTCACGGCCAGGATCTCCGGCCAGCCGTAGCCCGCGCCGGGCTCGCGCCGGCAGGTGCGCACCGAGTCCGCGGGGCCGGCCGCGGCCAGGAGGTCCAGGAAGCGGCGGGTCAGGGCAAAGGTCTTGCCAGACCCGGCCGAGGCGGTGAGCTGAAGAAAGGGAGCGCTGGCCGGGTCCCCTGTCCCGGGAGGGTTCACGGGGCCAGCTCCGCGCCCTGGGCGCGGCGCAGGGCGGCGGCGGTGCTCCGCCGGCCGTCCCACAGGGTGAGGCCCACCGCGCCCAGAATCAGGCCGCTGCCGATCCAGGCCGGGCCGGAGAAGCTCTCGCCCCACCAGGCAAAGGCCAGCAGCGCCGCCACCACCGGCTCCAGGGTGGCCACCACCGCGGCCCGGGTGGCTTCCAGGTGGCGCAGCCCGGCGTAGTAGAAGGAGTACGCGGCGTAGGTGGCCACCAGGCCGCAGGCCAGGATGCCCACCCAGGCCAGGGGCGTCTTGGCGGTGAAGGTGGTGAGCGGGAACAGTACCAGCCCGCCCACGGGCAGGGCGTACATGAAAATCACCGGGGTGCGGTAGCGGGACAGGAAGTGCTTCCCGAAGATGTAATAGAGCGCGTAGGTGAAGCCCGAGAGCAGGCCGAAGGTGAGCGCCGCCGGCCCCACGGTGTGGGATCCGCCCGGGGTCAGGAGCCCGGACACCGCGGCCACCCCGGCCAGGGTGGCGGCCACCGCGGCGAGCTTGGCCGGGGTCATGCTCTCGCCCAGCACCAGCCAGGCCATGAGGGCCACGAAGGCCGGGGCGGTGTACATGAGCACGCTGGCCAGGGCAGCGCCGCCGGCTTGGATGGCCAACTGGTAGACCGCGTAGAACCCGGCCACGCAGAGCAGGGCGAAGACCAGGATGGGGAGCCGGTCGCGGGAGTGCAGGCGCAGCCCGGCGCGGTCGGGATGGAGCAGGGCCTGGAGGGTGAAGGGAGCGAAGCCTAGCACGCAGCGCCAGAAGGCCACTTCCAGGGGCTGCACCCCCTGGCTGAAGGCCAGCTTGGCGAATGGGCCGGTGATGCCCCAGCACACCGCGGCCAGAAGAACGAGGAGGTACCCGCGCAGGGCCATGTGGATTCCTTGCTGTCGCGTCGGCGGGACCGCCCGCAGGCAGCCCCGCCGCAACCGGTTCAATGCCCCAGCGGGGCCGAGGAATCAAGGCGTCTGCGCGGCCGCCCGGGCTCCTACTTCTTGCCGCTGTCCTTCTTCTGGCCGCCGAACATGGAGCCGATGCCCTCCAGGGCGCCCTTGCCCACGTCCAGCGCGCCCTTGCCCACGGCCCCGGGCAGTTCGATCACGCTCTTGGCCAGGCCCTTGGCGAACTCCGCGGCGTCCAGGGAGGCGGAGACGTTGTCGAAGGGGCCGCTCACCGTGAAGGGGATCATGGGCATGCCGGTCATGTCGGCCTTGATCTTGTAGTCCACGGCCTGCTTGCCCAGGTCGGCCAGGCCCGCACCAGAGACCTTGAGGTTATCGGCGGTGAAGCCCAGGTCGTTGGAACGGGCGATGCCGTCCTTGATCTTGAAGCTGGCGGAGATGTCCGAGAACACCTGCTCCTTCTCCGCGGTCTCCACCCGCTTGTCCTTGGCCGCGGCCTGCTCGCGCACCGACTTGGGGACGACCTGGAAGCCCTTGATGGCCCCGCTCTTGAGCGAGAAGCTGGCCAGGCCGTCCAGGCTGCGGGCCAGGGCCTTGGCGTCTTCGCCGGTGGCGGCCAGGTCCAGCTTGAGCTTGGTGGTGCCGGTCACCTTGTCGTCGCCCAGCACGTCCTTGAGCAGGTTGCCCACCAGCATGTCCGAGAGGTCCAGGCCCAGGCTGGAGCGGGTCAGGTCCTTGCTTATGTCCGCCACCAGGTTGGTGGCGAGCTTGCCGTTGTAGAGCGAGGCGGTGAGGGGCGAAACCTTGAACACCCCGTCCTTGGCCGTGACCTTGACGGTCATGTCCGTGAGCCTGGCCCCGTAGACCTTGAGCGCCCCCACCTTGAGTGCGCCGTCCAGGAGCAGGGCGCGCAGCTTGTCCTTGGGCAGGCCTTCCTCGGGCTTGCCGTCCTTGCCCGTGGGCTTCTTCTCCGCTTTCTTCTCGTCCTTCTTGTCCTCCTTGGCCGTCTCCTTGCCCGCGGCGGGCAGGTAGCGGTCCAGGTCCAGGGTGTCGGCGG
>JAEXTU010000115.1 GCA_023453335.1 Pseudomonadota bacterium
CCTGTGTCTCCTGTCCCTGCCCGCCTGGGCCGGCCACGCCAAGAACACCTCGCCCAAGGCCGGCATCCTGCTGGTCACCTTCGGCACCTCGGCGGAGGGAGCCGACGCGGGCTACGCCGCGGTGGAGAAGCTGGTTCGGGAGGCCTTTCCCGGGGTGGAGGTGCGCTGGGCCTACACCTCGCACATCATCCGCCACAAGCTGGCCAAGGCGGGCCGCACCCTGGACTCCCCGGCCCTGGCCTTGGCCCGCATGGGCGACGAGGGCTTCACCGCGGTGGCGGTGCAGTCCCTGCACGTGATCCCGGGCGAGGAGTACGACGGCCTGGTGGGCGTGGCCCGGGCCATGGCCGGCCAGCCCGACTGCCCGCAGAAGATCGCAGTGGGCGATCCGCTCCTCGTGCATCCCGAGGACCTGGAGCGAGTGGCCGCGGCCATGCTGGGCAGCGTGCCCACCGAGCGGAAAAAGGGCGAGGCCGTGGTGTTCCTGGGCCACGGCACCCCGCATCTGGCCAATGCCCTGTATGCGGCTATGCAGGTCGAGTTCTGGAAGAAGGACTCCAACGCCATCGTGGGCACGGTGGAGGGCTCGCCCTCGGTGGACGACGTGCTCACCCAGATCAGGGCCAAGGGTTTGAAGAAGGCCTGGCTGGTGCCCTTCATGTCCGTGGCCGGGGACCACGCGCACCACGACATGGCCGGGGAGGAGCCCGACTCCTGGGCCTCGGCGCTCAAGCGGGCCGGGGTGGCCACGGTTCCGGTGTTCCGGGGCATGGCCGAGGTGGAGGCCGTGGACGCGGTGTGGGTGGACCACCTGCGCCAGGCCATGCAGCAGATTCAGTAGACGAACCAGCGCCCTGCCCGGTTCCGGCCGGGCAGGGCGCACGGAAACATATGCCCGAAACCGCCAGCCATGCGCCGCTCCTGCGCCGGCCCAGGGTCCTGGGCCTGGGGCTTCTGCTCCTGGCCCTGGCCTCCCTGCCCGCGGCCTGCCTGCTCGGACCCTACCCGGTCCCGGTAGGCGAAGCCCTGGCCGCGCTCTGGCCCTGGTCGCACGCAGGAACCGACGGGATGCGGGCCGTCGTCCTGGACCTGCGCCTGTCCCGGGCGGTGCTGGCCTGGCTCACCGGCGCGGGCCTGGCCGTGTCCGGCGCGGTGTTCCAGGGCATATTGCGCAACCCCCTGGCCGACCCCTTCACACTGGGCGTGTCCTCGGGCGCGGCCTTTGGCGCGTCGCTGGCCATCACCCTGGGCCTGTCCGGCGGGTTCTGGGCGGGCATCGGGGTGCTGCCGCCCGCGGCCCTGGCCGGAGCCCTGGGCGCGCTCTTCGCGGTGCTGGCCCTGGCCCGGGCCGCCGGGGGATTCCGGCGGGAGACGCTGGTGCTGGCCGGCATCGTGGTCTCCACCTTCCTCTCGGCCCTCATCTCCCTGGTCAAGGCCCTGGACGAGGAGTCGGTATCGGGCATCGTGTTCTGGATCCTGGGCAGCTTCCAGGGCCGTGGCTGGGCGCACGCGGCCCTGCTCGCGCCCTACCTGCTGCCGGCAATCGCCCTGGCCCTCATCCACGCCCGGGACCTGGACTTGCTCAGCCTGGGCGAGACCCAGGCCAAACTGCTCGGCCTGGACGCGGCCCGGGTGCGGCTGACCCTGCTCGTTGCCGCCAGCCTGGCCGCCGGGGCCACGGTGGCGGTGGCCGGGGTCATCGGGTTCGTGGGGCTCATGGTGCCGCACGCGGTGCGCCTGGCCTCGGGCGCGGAGCACCGCCCCCTGCTGGTCAACTCCGCCCTCCTGGGTGGCACCCTGGTGCTCTGGTCCGACGCCCTGGCAAGGACCATATTGCCCGGCGGGGCCGAGTTGCCCGTGGGCGTGGTCACCGCCCTGCTCGGCGGGCCGTTCTTCTGCGTCCTGCTGGGAAGAAAGAGCCGGGGAGGCGCGGCATGATCCGGGTGCGCGGCCTGCATGCGGGGTATGGGGACCGGGAGGTGCTGGCCGGGGTGAGCCTGGATTTGGCCCCGGGCGAGATGGTGGGGCTGCTCGGCCCCAACGGCTCGGGCAAGACCACCCTGCTCCTGGCCCTGGCCGGGGTGCTGGCCCTGCGCTCCGGCAGCGTGGAAATCGGCGGGGCCGACCTGGCCGCGCTCAAGCCCCGGGAGCGCGCACGTCGCGTGGCTTCGGTTCCGCAGCGGGCCGAGGCCGCCTTCGACCTTTCGGTGGAGACCCTGGTGCTGCTCGGCCGCTACCCCTACATCTCGCTGCTCGGCGGCTACGGGCCGCAGGACAAGGCCGCGGCCGATGCGGCCCTGGCCGAGGCCGGGGTGGACCAGTTCCGGCAGCGCGCCGCGGGCAGCCTGTCCGGCGGGGAGTTCACCCGGGTGCTCCTGGCCCGCGCCCTGGCCCAGGCCGCGGGCATGCAGCCACCCATCCTGCTCCTGGACGAGGCCTTCGCGGCCCTGGACCTGGCCCGCCGCATGGCGGTGAGCGAGCTGCTGGCGGCCCGCGCCCGGGCCGGGGCCCTGGTGGTCTCGGCCATCCACGACCTCAACCTGGCGGCCCAGTTCTGCGGCCGCCTGGTGTTCCTCAAGCACGGCCGGGTGGCCCTGGACGGACCCACGGCCGAGGTCTTCACCGCAACCAACCTGAGCGAGATATATGAGACACCCGTCGCCGTCGCCCTCCACCCCGTCACCGGCGCGCCCCAGGCCTTCCCGGTTCCCCGCCGCCCTCCTGGCCCTGGCGCTCCTGCTGGCGGCCGCTAGCCCCCTGCGGGCCGAGCCGGTATCCGTCAAGGACGACGCCGGGACCGAGATCCGGCTGGCCGCCCCGGCTCGGCGCATCATCGCGCTCTACGGCGCGTTCAACGAGATTTTAGCCGCCATGGGGCTGGCCGACCGCCTGGCCGCCCGCACCCAGGCCGACGTGGAGCCGGCCGAGATCGCGGCCCTGCCCTCCATCGGCACCCACATGCGGCCCAACCTGGAGCTGGTCCTGGGCCAGCACCCGGACCTGGTGCTCCAGATGGGCGGGCGCAAGGCGGCCTCCGAGCCGGTGGAGGCCCTGCGCCGCATGGGCGTGCCCACCGCCTTCTTCAGCGTGGAATCCTTCGCCGACCTGTTCTCGGTGATCCAACGCCTGGGCGTGCTCACCGCCGAGCCCGCCAAGGCCGCGGCCCTCACCTCCTCGCTCCAGGCCCGGCTGGACGCGGTGGCGGCCCGGGTCCGCGCGGCCCAGGCCGCCGGGGCCAAGCCGCCCCGGGTGTTCTACGAGGTGCGCTACCCCAACCTGCTGGCCGCGGGCCAAGGCTCCCTGGTGAACGAGGTCATGGAGCGGGCCGGGGGTGCCAACGCGGTGCAGATCGAGGGCAAGCTGGTGCGCCTGGCCGAGGAGGAGCTGCTGCGGCTCAACCCGGACATCTACCTGATCCAGCGCGGCCCCATGAACCCCACCCCCGTCCCCCTGGCCGAGCGCCCCCACTTCGCCCCGCTGAAAGTCCGCGCCCCCGGCCAGGTCCACGAGGTGGACGAGCGCGCCTATTCCCGGCCCGGACCGCGGGCCGTGGATGCGGTGGAGGAACTGGCGCGGCGGCTCTACCCCAGCGCGGGGTGGTAGCTATTCCTCGTCCCGGCCCAGCAGCCCGAACTTCTTGAGCTTGTATTGCAGTGTCCGCCGGCTGATGCCCAGGGCGTCGGCGGTCTTCTGGCGGTGGCCGTGGTGTGCGTCCAGGGCGGCGATGAGGGCCAGGCGCTCGGCCTCTTCCAGTGACGGGGGCGACGGCGGGGACAGGGGCGCGGTCCCGACCGGGGTTGGGCCGCCCGGCCGCAGGGCCGCGAGGGCCGGGTCCGCCACCTGGGGCGGCAGGTCGTCGGGCCGCAGGGTGTCGGTGCGGGAGAGGATGAGGGCGCGCTCCAGGGCGTTCTCCAGCTCCCGGACGTTGCCCGGCCAAGGGTAGCGGGACAGGGCCTCCACGAAGCGCGGGGAGATGCGCGGCTCGGGCCGGCGGTTCTTGGCCGCCAGCCGGGTGAGCAGGTGGGCGGCCAGGAGCGGGATGTCCTCGCTGCGCTCGCGCAGGGGCGGGATGCGCACCTCCAGCACGTTGAGGCGGAAAAACAGGTCCTCGCGGAAGCGGCCGGCCGCCACCTCGGCCCCCAGGTCCCGGTTGGTGGCGGCCAGCAGCCGCACGTCGGTGGGCACCGGCCGCACCGAGCCCAGGGGCTCCACGATGCGCTCCTGGATGGCGCGCAACAGCTTGGCCTGCAGCGACAGGGGCAGGTCGCCCACCTCGTCCAGGAACAGGGTGCCGCCGTGCGCCAGCTGGAAACGGCCGGGCTTGTCCTTGGCCGCGCCGGTGAAGGCGCCCTTCACGTAGCCGAAGAGCTCGCTCTCCAGGAGTTCCCCGGGCAGGGCCGCGCAGTTCACCTTGATGAGCGGGAAGTCCCGGCGCGAGCTGGCCAGGTGCAGTCCCTGGGCCACCAGTTCCTTGCCCGTGCCGCTCTCGCCCAGGATGAGCACCGTGGCCTCGCTGGGCCCGGCCTGCTCCACCAGCTCCCGCACCCGCTGCGCGGCCGGGGACTGGCCGATGAACCCGGCCCCGGCCCCCTCGCCGGTGAGGCGCTCGCGCAGGTCGCGGTTCTCCTTGAGCAGCAGGGTGTACTCGTAGGCCTTGCGGAGCACGGCCTTGAGTTCCTCGTTGTCCGCGGGCTTGGTGAGGTAGTCGAAGGCCCCCTGCTTCATGGCCTCCACGGCCGAGCCCACCGCCCCGTAGGCGGTGAGCATGATGACCGCAGCCCCGGGCGCGGCGCGGCGGATGAGGGGCAGGGCGCTGAGCCCGTCCATGCCCGGCATGCGCATGTCCAGGAGCACGGCGTTGACCTCGCGGGCCAGGCCGGCCTCCAGCATCTCCAGGGCCTCCTCGGCGCTGGCCGCCTCGGCCACCTCCCAGCCCTCGTCGCCCAGCACGGCCCGGGCCACCAGGCGCAGGGCCGGCTCGTCGTCGATGACCAGGACGGTGCGCTGGGCGCTGTTCTCGATTCTTTCTTGTGTCGACATAGCTAACACCTGGTTATTTTTATGAAATACCTGACGGTGTTTCATGGGCATGCCCCGGCAGCAGGAGCCGGACCTGGGTACCGCGGCCCGGGGCGGAGCTGAGCTCCAGGGTCCCGCCGTGGTCGCGCACGATCTTGAGCACCATGGGCAGGCCCAGTCCGGTGCCCTTCTTCTTGGTGGTGGTGAACGGCTCCAGGGCCTGCTCCCGCTCGGCCTCGTCCATGCCCCGGCCGGTGTCGGCCACGGCCAGGTCGATGCGTCCGTCGGAGAGCAGGCGGGAGCTGAGCACGATCTCCCCACCGCTCTCGGGCAGGGCGTCCAGGCTGTTGATCATGAGGTTCAGGAGGGCCTGCTTGAGCAGGTCCGGGTCGGCCTGCACCTCGCCCACCGAGAAGTCGGTGCGCAGGGTGGCCGCCTTGCGGCCCAGATCCAGGGCCAGAAGGGTCCTGAGTTCGTCGGCCAGGGACTCCAGGGCCACGGTGCGGCGCTCCGGGGTGCGCGGCCGGGAGAGGTAGAGCAGGTCGCCCACCACCTTGTCCAGGCGGTCGGCCTCGCGGACCATGGTGGCGGCGTAGTCCTCCTCGGGCTTCTGGCCCCTCAGCTTGCCGGCGAAGAACTGGGCGAAGCCGCGCAGGGCGGAGAGGGGGTTGCGGATCTCGTGGGCCAGGCCCGCGGCCAGGCGGCCGATGGCGGCCAGCTTGCGCGCCTCCTCCAGGTCGCGCTCCAGGGCGGCGATGGGGGTGCGGTCGCGCAGGAGCACCAGGTGCTCGGTCCCGGCCCGGGGTCCGTCGCACCCGACGCAGGGTTCCCGCACCTCGCGTACCGGCAGGCAGAGCACCTCCAGGCTGCGTCCCCCGTGCTCGGCCTGTACCCAGCCCTGTCCCGCGGCGCTGTCCACGGCCCGCTTGAGCACCGGCAGGTCGGCGCAGGCCGCGCCCACCAGGCCCTGGTCCGGGTCGATGCCGGCATCGTCCAGGATGGCGCGGGCCGCGGGGTTGGCAGCACTGATGCGGCCCTCGGGGTCCACGGTGAGCAGGCCGTCGGGCATGGTGTCCAACAGCTTGGAATGGAAGCGCTCCAGGTGGCGCAGGGCGCGGTCGCGCTCGCGGCGGCGCAGGGTGGCGTAAACCAGGACCAGGAGCAGCACCGCCGAGGCCAGGATGTAGCCGGTCTGGTACAGGGCCGCCCGGCTGTAGGCGCGGAACTGGGCCATGTACCGGCTGGCGTTGACCCCCACCACCAGGATGGGCGTGCCCGCCCCGGGCGAGGGGCAGTCCTCCCCGGCGGTCCAATCGCAGAGATCGGCCAGCACGGACCGCACCTGGGCCGCGGCCACATAGACGTCCTTTTTCTCGGTCCGGTAAAGGCCCCGCCACTCGCCCAGTTCGTTCAGGACGCGCAGGGCGTCAGCGTCTAGGCCGAATCCCGGGGGGCCGCCCTCCTGCGAGGCTACCATGAGCTTGCCCTCGGGGGTGTACAGGGCTGCGAACACGATGTCCTCGCTCTCGGCCATATCCTTGAACATTTCCTGCACCCGGGCGCGGGAGGCCTGGGGGTCCGGGTCCGGGAGCACGGGCGAGTTGCCCGGCCCCATCATGCCCGGCCCCATGCCGCCGCCCGGCCCCAGGCCCCGGCCGCCGCCCGGGCCCAAGCCCGGC
>JAEXTU010000129.1 GCA_023453335.1 Pseudomonadota bacterium
CCCAATTCCACCCCGGAAACGACCCTGGCCAAGGCCTACGACCCGGCCGACGTGGAAGCGCGCTGGGCCGCGCACTGGGAAGCGGACGCGACCTTCAGCCCGGACCCCGCCGGCCCGGGCGAGCCCTACTCCATTGTCATCCCGCCCCCCAACGTGACCGGCCAGCTGCACATCGGCCACGCGCTGAACATCACCCTGCAGGACATCCTGTGCCGCTTCGCCCGGCAGCGGGGCCGCAAGGTGCTGTGGGTGCCGGGCACCGACCACGCGGGCATCGCCACCCAGAACGTGGTGGAGCGCGCGCTCAAGGCCGAGGGCAAGACCCGCGCCGAACTGGGCCGCGACAAGTTCATCGCGCGGGTCTGGGAGTGGCGCAAGGAGTACGGCGGCCGCATCCTGAACCAGGTCCGCCGCCTGGGCGCGTCCGTGGACTGGACCCGGGAGCGCTTCACCATGGACGAGGGCCTGTCCAAGGCCGTGCGCGCGGTGTTCGTGCGCCTTTACAACGAAAAGCTCATCTACCGCGGCGAGTACATCGTGAACTGGTGCAGCCGCTGCCACACCGCCCTGGCCGACGACGAGGTGGAGTTCGCGCCCAAGAAGGGGGCGCTCTACCACATCGCCTACCCCCTGGCCGACGGCCGAGGCGCGCTCACCGTGGCCACCACCCGGCCCGAGACCATGCTCGGCGACACCGCGGTGGCGGTGCATCCCGAGGACTCCCGCTACCTGGCGGCCATCGGCCGCACCGTGCGCCTGCCCCTGGTGGACCGCGAGCTGCCCATCATCGCCGACGCCTACGTGGACAAGGAGTTCGGCACCGGCTGCCTCAAGGTCACGCCCGCCCACGACATGAACGACTGGGAGCTGGGCCGCAAGCACGGCCTGCCCGTGGTTTCGGTCATGGACGAGGACGGCCGGATGAACGAGAACGCCCCGGAGAAATACCGGGGCATGACCGCCGAGGCCTGCCGCAAGGCGGTGGTCGAGGACCTGAAGGAACTGGGCCTGCTCATCAGCGTGGAAGAGCACCCGCACAATGTGGGCGAGTGCTACCGCTGCAAGACGGTCATCGAGCCGCACGTGTCCAAGCAGTGGTTCGTGGGGGTGAAGCCCCTGGCCCTGGCCGCGCGCAAGGCCGTGGAGACGGGCGACACCGCCATCTTCCCGCCGCAGTGGGAGAAGACCTACTACAACTGGCTGGACAACATCCGCGACTGGTGCATCAGCCGCCAGATCTGGTGGGGGCACCGCATCCCGGCCTGGACCTGCGAGGACTGCGGCGCGGTCATTGTGGCCGAGACCGACCCCACGGCCTGCACCTGCGGCAGCAGCAAGCTGACCCAGGAAGAGGACGTGCTGGACACCTGGTTCTCCTCGGCCCTGTGGCCCTTCTCCACCATGGGCTGGCCCGGGCAGACGCCGGAACTCAAGGCGTTCTACCCCACCGCGGTGCTGGTCACCGCCTTCGACATCCTCTTCTTCTGGGTGGCCCGCATGATGATGATGGGCATCCACTTCATGGGCGAGGTCCCCTTCCGCCACGTGTACATCCACGCCCTGGTGCGCGACGCCGAGGGCAAGAAGATGAGCAAGTCCACGGGCAACGTCATCGACCCCCTGGCCATGACCGAGCGCTACGGCACCGACGCCCTGCGCTTCACCCTGGCCTCGTTCGCGGCCATGGGTCGGGACATCAAGCTCTCCGAGGAGCGCATCGAGGGCTACCGCCACTTCGTGAACAAGCTCTGGAACGCGGCCCGCTTCGCGCTCATGAACCTGCCGAGCGAAAAACCTTCAGCCGACGTCTCCTGCGCCGCGGGCGTGCCGCACCGCTGGATCCTGAACCGGCTGGAGGAGGTCAAGGACCAGGCGGCCGAGGCCCTGAGGGCATACCGCTTCAACGACTACGCCCAGACCCTGTACGCCTTCACCTGGCGCGAGTTCTGCGACTGGTACCTGGAACTGGCCAAGCCGGAGCTGAACGGCGACGACCCGCAGGCCAAGGCCGCGGCCCAGGCCGTGCTCTGGACCGTGCTCAAGGAACTGCTCACCCTGCTCCACCCGGCCATCCCCTTCGTGACCTCGGAAATCTGGACCAAGCTGCCTGGCATGGACAACCCGGAGCTGGCCAAGGAGCCCTATCCCGCGGCCCGGCCCCAGTGCCGCGACGCGGCCATCTCCGGCCGCATGGCCCTGCTCCAGGACGCGGTGGTGGCGGTGCGCAACATCCGGGCCGAGCTGTCCATCGCCCCGTCCAAGGAACTCGATCTGCTCATCCGCTGCACCGACCCGGCCGAGATCGCGTTCCTCACCGAGAACGCCGGCATGATCCGGACTCTGGCCAAGGTGGGCGGCCTCACCGTGGCCCCGGACCTGCACCCGCCCAAGGCCGCGGCCTCGACCGTGGTGCAGGGGCACGAACTGTTCGTGCCCCTGGCCGGCGCGGTGGACTTCGCGGCCGAGGTGGCCCGGCTGGACAAGGAACTGGGCAAGGTGCGCGGGCTCATGGCCGGGGTGGACAAGAAGCTGGCCAACCCCGGGTTCACGGACAAGGCCCCGGCCGACGTGGTGCAGAAGGAGCGCGACAAGCGTGCGGCCTTTGCCGAACAGGAAGCCAAGCTCGCCGCCCTGCGTGACCGCATGGCTGCGGCCATGGAAGGATAGGTATGCCGAACGTCTATCTCATAGGCGCCGGCCCGGGCGACCCGGGCCTCATGACCCTGAAGGGCAAGAAGGCCATCGAGTCCGCGGACGCGGTGGTCTACGACTACCTGGCCAACCCCGTTTTCCTGAAATTCGCCAAGCCCGGCGCCGAAATCATCTACGTGGGCAAGAAGGGCGGGGACCACACCCTGCCCCAGGACCAGATCAACGCCCTCATCATCGCCAAGGCCAGGGAAGGCAAGGTGGTGGCCCGCCTCAAGGGCGGCGACCCCTACGTGTTCGGCCGGGGCGGCGAGGAGGCCGAGGAGCTGGTGGCCGCGGGCCTGACCTTCGAGGTGGTGCCCGGGGTGACCGCGGGCGTGGCCGCCGCGGCCTATGCCGGCATCCCGGTGACCCACCGGGCCTTTACCCCCTCGGTGTGCTTCATCACCGGGCACGAGGACCCCACCAAGGCGGCCAGCACCCTGCACTGGGACGCGTACGCCAAGAGCACCAGCACCCTGGTGTTCTACATGGGCGTGAAGAACCTGCCGGACATCTGCGCCAAGCTGATTTCGGCGGGCAGGCCCGCGGACGAGCCCGTGGCCCTGGTCTACCGGGGCACCACCTGCCGGCAGCGGTCCTTCGTCTCCACCCTGAAAGACGCGCCGGCCGAGGCCAAGCGGCTCAAGTTCAGCGCGCCCTCCATCATCATCGTGGGCGGGGTGTGCTCGCTCCAGGACAAGCTGGCCTGGTTCGAGAAGCGGCCCCTGCTGGGCCAGGGGGTGGTGGTGACCCGGGCCCGGGAGCAGGCCAGCGACTTCGCGCAGGTCCTGGAGGACCTGGGCGCCTGCGTGCTGGAGTTCCCCACCATCGCGGTGAACGCCCTGCCCGACTACGCCGAAGTCCGCGCGACTGTTGAAAACCTTGGGGAATACGCCTGGGTGGTCTTCACCTCCACCAACGGGGTGGACCATTTCTGGCGGGTGCTCAGGGACATGGGCCGGGACGCCCGGGTGTTCGGAGGCTGCCAGGTGGCGGCCATCGGCCCGGCCACGGCCGACGCCCTGCGTGAGCGCGGCATCGAGCCGGACTTCGTGCCGCCCAAGTACGTGGCCGAGAGCGTGGTTGAAGGCCTGCTGGCCCGCGGCATGCAGGGCAAGAAGGTGCTCATTCCCCGGGCCAAGGTGGCCCGCGAGGTGCTGCCCGAGGAACTGGCCAAGGCCGGGGCCGAGGTGCGCATCCTGCCGGTCTATGAGACCGGGCTGGCGGAAGAGGGGCCAGGCGAGTTCCTGGAGTGGCTGGAGGACGGCCGGGTGCAGGTGGTGACCTTCACCAGCTCGAGCACCGTGGAGAACTTCTTCGCCCTGGTGCCCAAGGAGACTTTGGCGGCCAAGCGGGACAGCCTCAGGCTGGCCTGCATCGGCCCGGTCACGGCCAAGACCCTGGCCCGGTTCGGGTTCGAACCGGACATCGCGCCCGCGGACTACACCATCCCGGGCCTGGCTGCGGCCCTGGCCCAGGCTGCTGAAACCGCGTAAGACAGAACCAGCCGGGAGAGGAACATGACGCTCGATCTGGCGGTGCTGGTGTCCGGGGGCGGGAGCAACCTGCAGTCCATCATCGACAAGGTGGAGTCCGGGGCCCTGGACGCCCACATCCGGCTGGTGTTCTCCAACAAGCCCGAGGCCTTCGGCCTGGAGCGGGCGCGCCGGCACAACATCCCCCACGCCTCCTTCCTGCACACCGCCTTCCCGGACCGGGAGAGCTTCGATTGCTCGGTGGTCCGGGCCATCCGGGAGCACGGGGCGGACACCATTGCCCTGGCCGGGTACATGCGGCTGCTCACCCCCTGGTTCCTGGAGCAGTTCCCGGGCCGGGTGATCAACATCCACCCGGCGCTTCTGCCCAGCTTCCCGGGCGTGCATGGCCAGGCCGACGCCGCCGCCTACGGGGTCAAGCTCTCGGGCTGCACCGTGCACTTCGTGGACGAGAAGATGGACTCCGGCCCGGTCATCATCCAGGCCGCGGTGCCCGCCCACCCGGGCGACGACGGGTCCAGCCTGGGCAGCCGCATCCTGGAGTACGAGCACCGCATCTATCCCCAGGCCCTGCAGTGGTTGGCCGCGGGCCGGCTCTCCGTGCAGGGCCGCAAGGTGGTGCTGCGCGACGACAACCGGCCCAAGGCCACCCTGCACGCCCCGGCCCTGGTGAACCCGCCGCTGGAGGAGGGATTCTGATGGCCGAGCCCTTCCGCTTCGCGCTCGCTGCCGAGGAGAAGGCCGCGCTCAAGGACCTGGTGCGGCTGTCCATCCTGCAGGAGCTCATGCCCGAGCGGAAGGTGACGCTCCCCCCCGCGCCCACACCCCGGCTGCGTGAGGAGTACGGGGCCTTCGTGACCCTCAAGATCGGCCACCGGCTGCGCGGCTGCATCGGGTACATTCAGAGCCAGGGGCCGGTGTGGGACACGGTGGCGCGCATGGCCAAGGCCGCGGCCTTCGAGGACCCGCGCTTCCCGGCCCTGCGCCGCGACGAGTTCGAGCGGCTGGAGATCGAGATCTCCATCCTGAGCCCCATCGGCGAGTGCGTGGACCCCAGCCAGATCGAGATCGGCCGGCACGGGCTCATCGTGCGCAAGGGCGGCCGCTCCGGGCTGCTCCTGCCCCAGGTGGCCACCGAGTGGAAATGGGACCGGGAGACCTTCCTGGCCCACACCTGCCTCAAGGCCGGGCTGCCGGAAAATGCCTGGAAGGACCCCGGGTGCAGCCTGCTCTGGTTCGAGGCCGAGGTGTTTTAGTTGATTATCAACATGTGGAAAAATTTTTTCCTTGCCCTAAGTTTTTAACATCCCCCCTTCTGACATCGCCATTCATGCCCCTCCCGGGCTTTTTTCTCTTTCCGTCTCATCGACATGCAGGATTGCCCGTAATCTACAATTCTTTAATATTATTAAATTATATCAGCGGAGCCTTGTCCCGCGCCGCCTGCGTCGCCTCCTGTCCCGAAGCCGCGGATAGGCCTTTCCGAGCCGCTGAATCGATACGCAAGGATGTGAAAAATAAAAATGTAGCGCTCTTGGCGTATTGACATAACGCCGCCGAATGGGGTTAGTGAACCCCAAACCCAGGCGGAAAGCATCCCGCCCCGCGGGAATGCACGTATCTACTAGGGACCAGCGTGATTCAACCAGGAGGGAAAGGAAATGTTCACTAAGGCGCAGTTCGTTGAGGCCCTGAAAGGCCAGTTGGCCGACGTGTTCCCGACCAAGGCCAGCGCCGAGAAGGCGTTTGACGCCTTCTGTGCGATCCTGGGCAAGGCCGTCGGTACCGGCAAGCGCGTTCGCCTGCCCGGCGTCGGCTCCTTCTCCGTGTCCACCCGCGCCGCCCGCACCGGCCGCAATCCGCAGACCGGCGCCAAGATCAAGATCCCTGCCAAGCAGGTGGTCAAGTTCTCGGTGGCCAAGGGCCTCAAGATCTCCGTGAACAAGAAGAAGTAGTTCCCTTTTCGTCATCGGTCCGTCTCGCGCAACGGGCCGTCGCTCCGCGGCGGCCCGTTCGCTTTCAGGACCCCCCTTCCCCGTCCCGGCCCCGGGCCTTGGCCGCCACCCAGCGCACCTGGCGGCACACCCCCATGAGCAGGTTGAACTCCCCTCGCCGCAGGGCCAGCCGGCCCAGGAGCCGTCGCACCGGCAGCATCCAGTAGTCGGTGTTGTCCGGCCGCAGGGCGTCCATGTCTGCCAGGGTCTCCTGCAGGGCCGCGAAGAGCATCTCCTGCTCGGCGTGGGTGACCAGCCGGTCCTTGCTGCGGCCGCCCGGGGTGTAGGGCCGCGCCTGCGCCGCGGTGAACACCTCGTAGAGCAGGAGCAGCACGGCCTGGGCCAGGTTCAGGGAGCTGGCGTCGGGCACCGTGGGGATGTTCACCAGGCCCGAGCAGAGCTCCACCTCGGCGTTGGACAGGCCGCGGTCCTCGGACCCGAACACCAGGGCCACCCGGCCGCCCTCCCGCAGCTGCTGTGCGGCCGCGGGGCCGGCCTGGGCCGGGGTGAACAGGCTGCGCCGCCAGCCCCCGGTGCGGGCGGTGGTGCCCAGGGCGCAGGTGAACCCGGCCAGGGCCGCGCCCAGGTCGTCGAAGATCTCCAGGCGGCGCAGGATGTCCGCGCCCTTGGGCGTGGCCAGGGGCAGGGCACGGTCCTCCTCCCAGCGCTCCGGCTCCACCAGGATGAGGCGCGAACACCCGAAATTGGCGCAGGCCCGCGCCGCAGCCCCGATGTTCTCGGGGAATCTCGGGCGCACCAGCACCACGGCCACGTCGTCGAGCATGGACGTACGCGGCTAGACGTTGAACCTGAATTCCACGATGTCCCCGTCCTGGACCACGTAGGTCTTGCCCTCCAGGCGGTAGAGGCCGAGCTCCTTGGCCCGCTTGAAGTCCTTGGCCGTGAGGAAGTCCTCCCAGCCCAGCACCTCGGCCCGGATGAAGCCCTTCTGGATGTCGGAGTGGATGACCCCCGCGGCCTCGGGCGCGGAGCTGCCGCCGCGCACGGCCCAGGCCCGCACCTCCTTGTCCCCGGCGGTGAGGAAGGTGATGAGGCCGAGCAGGTCGTAGGTGCGCTTGATGATGCGGTCCAGGGCGGATTCCTTGAGGCCCAGGTCGGCCAGGAACACCGCCCGCTCGGCCGGGTCCGCGATGTCGGCCAATTCGGCCTCCAGCTTGGCGGACACCGCCACGTGGGCCATGCCCGGCTTCTCCGCGGGCAGGGCGAAGGAACCCACCGCGTCCTCGGCCAGGTTCCAGGCGTAGAGCACCGGCTTGGCGGACAGGAATCGGAAGCCGCGCAGCTCAACGGCCAGCGCCAGCTCCGGCTCCTCGCGCAGGGGTCTCTCGGACTCCAGCCAGGCCAGGGCCCGGGCGAGGTACTCCTCTTCCCGGGGATTCACCAGGTCCTTGGTCTTGCGCTTGTCCAGGCGCAGGCGCTCCAGGCGCTTCTCGGCCACGGCCAGGTCCGAGACCAGGAGGTCCGCCTCCACGGCGGACAACTGCTCCGCGGGGTCGTGCAGGCCGGAATAGGCGTCGAGCACCGCCAGCAGGCAGTCGTAGGGCCTAATCTCGTTCAGGATGCGCTCGCCCAGGCCCTGGCCCTTGCCCCCGCCGCCCGGGATGTCCAGGTACTCGATCTCCGAGTAGGTGGTCTTCTTGGGGGTGTACAGGGCGCAGAGCGGCTCCAGGCGCGGCTCGGGAACCTTGACCATGGCCCGGCCCCCGGCCACCGCGGCCGGCCCGGCCAGGGCGGCGAACAAACTGGTCTTGCCGCTGCCGGCGAAACCGAAGATGGCGGTCTTCATCGTGTACCTCGCAGGGAATGTGGCAAGCCCTGTACCTGTTTTGCCCGGGGCTGTCCAAGGCGGGCCTCGAAATGAACGGGGC
>JAEXTU010000138.1 GCA_023453335.1 Pseudomonadota bacterium
GTCCAGCAACTGGTTGATGAGCCGGGTCAGACGCTGCCCCTCCAGCCCAATGATCTTCAGGTTCTGATGGATGGTGTCGGCCTTGTCCGACAGGAGGGCGTCCCCGGCGGCGAGCGGACTGAAATGGCGGGTGAAGTCACGGTCTAGGATCTTGGCGAAGCCCAGGATCGACGTCAGGGGGGTGCGCAGTTCATGGGACACCGAGGAAACGAAGTCGGATTTCATGGTGTCCAGGTCCTGGAGGCGGCAGTTGGCCTCTTCCAGCTCCCGGGCCTTGACCGTGAGGTCCTCGGTACGGAGCAGAATGTTCTCGGCCATGGCGTTGAAGGTCTCGGCCAACTGGCCCACCTCGTCCCGGCCGGGGACCTCGGCCCGGGCTTCCAGATTGCCGCACCGAAGCTCATGGGCAGCCCGGGTGAGCCGGAGCAGGTTGCGGGTGAGGCCCGCGTTGAGCATCCAGGCGATGGCCCCGGCCAGGGCTATTGCCGCGGCCACGGACGCGACCAGGGTCCAAGTCCCCAGGCGGGTCAGGCTCGAAATGTCCTCCCGGGCCTCGTTCACCTCCCGGCGGCCCAGTTCCACGAGCTGTCGGGCCAAGGGGTCCACGGCCTCGGCCTGGAGGTCGAACTCGGCAAGGCGGCTGCGGATCTCCACATCGGTTTCCAGAATCATTTCGGCCAGGTTCTGGCGCTCTACCAGCCCATCCAGCAGGGTATCCCGGCTCCCGGCGTCCACTCCCGGCACGGACTGCAGTTCGCGGCGCAGCCGGGCGGAGATGTTGAATGCGGTCTGCATTAAGGGCCGCTGCCGCGTGAGCAGGTAGTCGTTCTCTGCGGCCTCCATGTCCCGGAAGAGCAGAAGCAGGTCAGGCTTGCGCAACGCCCGGAGTTGGTCGCGGAGGGCGTCCGCCCCGACCGAGAAGCGTTCCTGCAGGCCATGTTCCTCCTCGGCCAGCTTAGCCACCAGGTCCACAGCCTCCATGAAGGTCTTGCGGTAACGCTCCGCAGCCGACAGGAAGAAATCAAGGCTGACCTTGGCCTGGCCCCAGGTCGCCCCGCCCTCCACCGCTGGCAGCAGTTCCCGGACCCGGGAGCTGGACCGCAGCACCGTGTCGATCTCCACGAGGAATTGCTCGACGCTGTGCTGGCTGGCCATGACGAATCCCTCCCGGGGCCATCGCAGGAAGAAATCCTTTTCCAACTGTCGGGCGCGTTCCAGGCCCGCGTCCATCTCCAGGATGTGGCGCTGCATTTCCAGGCTCACCACGATGTTGGATTCGATGTGACGCTGCACTCCCCGGAGCAGGAGGAAACCGGTCAGCGCCACCAGCATGATGAGCGCGAGCAGTCCCCCGAAGGCGGCGGAGAGCTTGCCGGCGATGCTCAGGTCACGCCAGCGGTCCTGCAATCCCGGCCAAGCGGCCCAGCGTTTCGGTCCTCTGTCCTTGCCGCCTCCGGAGTTAACGCGGCGCATAGCGGAAGACCTCGTTATTCTTGAGGGCCTCAATGCCCGCAGCGGGGTCGTCCAGTCGCAGGACCTTGAAGCGGGAAGCGCCGCAATCGCCATACCCGTCGCAGGTGATAACCCCGCTCAGCCCCGGGTAGTTGGACACGGCGTGCAACGCATCGCGCAGGGCCTGGCGTCCGATCCGCACCCCGCCTCCCGGGAGTTTCTGCGCCACCTTGCGGATACCGTCCAGGAGCATGTTCGTAGCGTCATAGGTCTGGGCATGATAGGAAGTGCTCGGCTCCTCCTTGAACCGGGCCCGGTACCTGGCCACCATAGACTCGTATTCCTTGCCCTCGGGCGTGACCGGGAGAACGAAGAACATGCCCCGGGCGGCATTTCCCACCGCATCCAGGAACCCCGCCAGGAACAAGCCGTCGGAACTCATGATCACCGCAGTCTCCAGGCCCTTGACCTCCTTGGTCTGGCGCACCAGGTAGTCTCCCTCGGGCCGGAACACCGGGGCGAAGATGAACCGCGCGCCGGATGCCGCCACCGCGGCCAGCACCGGACGCATGTTGCGGTCGCCCTTGTTCACCGCGGTGGCGGTCACCACCTCCCCGCCCAGGTCGGCGAAAGATTGGTTGAAGGCCTCGGCCAGGCCGCGGGTATAGGGGTCTCCGTCATGGATGCTGGCCGCCTTGCGCATGCCCAGTTGCTGGAAGGCGAACCGGGCGGCGGCCTTGCCCTGTTCCTCGTCGTTCTGGGCGGTGCGCAGGAAGCTCGGTTGCCACGCCGCCCCCTTGCCGCCGCCCACCCGGGTCAGGACCGGCGCGGTGCTGGACCCGGAGATGAGCGTCAGCCCCGCGTCGGACAAGACCTTGGCCGCGCTCACCGCCGCCCCCGAGCAGGTGGGCCCGATGACTCCGACCACCTTGGGGTTGGCCACCATCTTCAGGGCCGCCATGGTCCCGCCCTCCTTGGAGCAATGGGAATCCTCCGCATCCAGAACGATGGCGTGGCCCAGCAGGTTGTCCCCCCGCTCCTCCACCGCCAGTTCCACGGCCCGCAGCTGATCCACGCCGATGGCCCGCGGATCGCCGCTCAAGGCCTGGAGCACGCCCACTACCAGGGGTTCTCCTGCGGCCAGGTCCACGCAGCCCAGAGGATCGGCGCACCCTTGGGCAACCTCCTCCCGGTTGCACCCGGCCAGGGAAAACGCGGCCAGAAGAGCCAGCGCCAACAGCATGATACGCAGGGTACGGGATTCGGCCGCGGGCATCACGATGGACCTCCTCCCCGGCTAGGTTCCGCGCTGGGCTGCTCCGGGTCGTAGACATAATGCACATTGGTGGCGGCGGATTCGATTCCGGCCTCGGGATCGTCCACGCGCACCACCTTGAAGCGGGGCACCCCGCAATCCCCGAAGGAATCGCAGGTGAGCACCCCGGTAAGACCGTGGTACCCCGCCACTCGGTGCAGGGCGTCACGCAACGCCTGGCGTCCTATGCGCAAGCCCCCCTGAGGCGTCGAAACCGCCACTCCGGCGATGGCGTCCAGGAGCAAATTCGCCGCGTCGTACGCATAGGCGTGGAAGATGCCTACCGGCGGCTCCCCGTAACGCCGCACGTATTCGGCCTCAAAGGCGTCCTTATTCCCACTCTCTGGGGTGAAGGGCAGGACGAACAGCAGCCCCTGGGCCAACTGGCCTGCTTCCCTGAAGAAGGCTGCGGCAAAAGAGGCGTCGGAACTCAGCAGGACCGTGCGATCCAGTCCCTTGGCCTGGCGGATCTGGCGTAGCAAGCGGATGCTGGCGGGCCGGAATAAGGGGAAGAACAGCACGTCGGCCCGGGACTCCTCCACCGCCGCCAGCACCGGTCCCATGTCCTCGTCATCCTTGCCCACCTCGGCCACCAGGACCGTCTCCCCGCCGAGGCGGGACATGGCGTCCCGGAAGGCCCCGGACAGGCCCTGTCCGTAGGGGCCTCCGTCGTGGACCACCCCGGCCCGGGCCAGCCCCAGGGATTTGCGGACATAGGCAGCCGCCACGGCGCCGGCCACGGCGTCATTGTGGATGGTACGGAAGAAGCCCGGCTGCCGGTCAGCGCCCGGCACCCCGCCCATGGCAGTGAGCGAAGGGGCGGTACTGGACGCCGAAACCAGGACCATGCCGGCTTCGGACAGGACCTTGGCCGCCGCGGCGCTGGAACTCGAGCAGGTCGCGCCCAGCACCCCGACGACTCCGGGATCGGCGGCTATCTTCTGGGCCGCAACCCGCCCCCCCTCCTTGGAGCATCGCCCATCCTCGACTTCCAACGCCAGGGGGTGCCCAAGCATTCGGCCGCCCCGGGCATCCAGGGCCATCTGGATGGCCCGCACCTGGTTCACTCCCCCTAGCTGGATGCCGCCGGAAAGAACCTGGATGGCCGCGATGCGCACCGACCCTTCCGGGGCGACATCCACACATCCCAGCTTGTCCCGGCAGGGCTCCAGGGATTCGGACCCGCTGCAGCCCGAAACCAGGAGAACCATGGAACAGACGACCCCAAAGAGCACACCCCGCATAACCTGCCTCCACGGCTTCCCTGTGCGCCCAGTGCTGGCTCTGGAGAATTGGACAAAGATTAACGGCTTTTTACAGTTCTTGCGAGCAGATTTTTCCGCAGGGGAAAACCTTCTCGCCTCCCCCTAGTGACTCCAGGTCCGGATGTGTTATATTTCGGGTAGCCTTGATCTCCCCGGAGGCCGTCATGGACGTCCGCATCTTCTCAAATTTTTTCGTCATGTTGCTCCTTGTGGCCCTGGCCGCGCCGGTCCGGGCTGAGGAGAAGTTGGAGTTGTTCCCCAAAAACACCTGGGAGCTGGCCTACCAGCTCGAGCACATCGAGTACGAGGAGTCCGGGCTCATGCAGGAGACCGGCTGGATGCACGGGCTGGCGGGCAGCTACGAGACCCGGCTGGGCGACACCTCGGCCCTGCTCTGGCTGGAGGCCGAGGCCCTGGCCGGCGGGCTGGACTACGACGGGCACTATTCGGACGGCACCCCCGCCACCACCGACACCGACGACTTCCTGTTCGAGGCGCGGGCCATGGCCGGCTGGGAGTTCACGATGGACCGGCAGGTGGGCCTGGCCCCCTACCTGGGCCTGGGTTGGCGCTACTGGAACGACATGATCCGGGGCGCCGGCGGCTACGAGCGGGAGATAGCCTACTGGTATCTGCCCATCGGCCTGGAGGCGGTGGCCGTCTCCGGCGACCGGCTGTGGCGGGTGGGCGGCCGGGCGGAATACGACCTGTTCCTGCACGGCACCGCCACCAGCCACCTGGGCGATGCGGTGGCCGGCTGGGACACGGTGGAGAACGACCAGAACAGCGGCTGGGGCATGCGCGCCTCCCTGTTCGCCGAACGGGCCATGGGCAAGGACTGGTCCTTCGTGGTGGAGCCCTTCTTCCGCTACTGGGACATCGCCAAGTCGGAAGAGGCCAACCTCACCTCGGGCGGACGGATCATCGGCCGCGCCTGGGAGCCGGCCAACACCACCACGACCTGGGGCCTGCGCCTGGGCGCGCGCTATTAGCCTGGGATAGCCCGCAACGGGTTTAGTCGCCCTACTCCCCCACCAGCATCCTCGCCGTCAGGCCGGGCAGGTCCGAGAGGCTCTCGGCCAGGGCGAAGCCCGCGGCCCGCAGGTGCTCGATCTTGCCCGCCACGGAGCGGCCAGGCTCGATGATGGCCCCGGCGTGGCCCAGGCGCTTGCCCGGGGGCGCGGTGCGGCCGGAGACGAAGGCCGCCACCGGCTTGGGAAAGCCCGTGGCCTGCACCCAGTCCGCCAGGTTCTCCTCGGCCGCGCCGCCGATCTCGCCCAGCACCACCACCGCCCGGGTTTCCGGGTCCCGGGCCAGCATCTCGAAGACCTCGACGTAGCCCACCCCGCCGAAGGGATCGCCGCCGATCCCCAGGGCCAGGCTCTGGCCGATGCCGGCCGCGGACAGGCGGTGGGCGGTCTCATAGGTCAGGGTGCCGCTGCGGGAGACGATGGCCACCGGCCCCCGGGTGAAAGGCGCGCCGGGCATGATGCCTATCTTGGTGCGGCCCGGGGCGATGAGGCCCGGGGTGTTGGGGCCCACCAGCCGGCTATCGCCGCCGGCCAGGCGCTCCCGCACCTTGAGCATGTCCAGCTGGGTCAGGCCGTCGCTGATGCACACGATCCAGGGGATGCGGTTCTCGGCCGCCTCCAGAATGGCGTCAGGGGCGAAGGCCGCGGGCACGAAGATGATGCTGGCCGCCACCTGGTGCTCGCGCAGGGCGGCCTCCACGCTGTTGTATACCGGCGCCCCGAGCACCGCGGAGCCGCCCTTGAAGGGGGTGACCCCGGCCACCACGCAGGTACCGTACTCCTGCATGAGCCGGGTGTGGAGCTGGGCCACCCGGCCGGTGATGCCCTGCACCAACACCGGCATGCCGGCGAGGAAGGGCAGCCCGGACTCGGCCCGGGGCAGTGCGGCCAGCTTCTGCGCCGCGCCCGCGGGCATGGATACGCCCTCGCGCCGCGGCGGGGCCGAGGGGCCGGCCAGGCGGCGCAAGTGGTCCATGGCCTGGCGCATGTCCGCGGCGATGTGCAGGTTCTCGGCGGGCAGGGCGCGCAGCACGGCCAGACCCTCCTCGGCCTCGTTGCCCGCGAAGCGCACCACCAGCGGCTTGGCCGGGGCCTGGTTGTCCAGGGCCACCTCCAGGGCCTGGGCCACCTTGGCGCAGGAGAGCACCCCGCCGAACACGTTGAGGAACACCGCCTGCACCGCCGGGTCCCGGAAGAGCAGGGTGAGGGCGGTGCGCATGCGCTCCAGGTCCGCGCCGCCCCCCAGGTCCATGAAGTTGGCCGCGGGCAGGCCGTTCAGGTTCAGGTGGTCCATGGTGGCCATGGCCAGGCCCGCGCCGTTGGCGGCCAGGCCCACCCAGCCGGACAGGCTGTGGAAGGCCAGGCCCGCGGTGCGCGCCTCGTTCTCCTCGCGGGAGGCGTGCTCGGACGTGTAGAAGCGCTCCAGGTCGGTCTGGCGGCCGGCCAGGTTGGCGTCGATCTCCACCTTGCCATCCAGGGCCAGCCAGTTGCCATCCCTGGTCAGCACCAGGGGGTTGATCTCGGCCAGGAGCAGGCCGAAGCGCTCCACCGCGCCCCAGAGGTGGTCCAGGAGCTGCTGGAACGCGGGCCAGGCGGCCTGTTCCACGCCCAGGTGGAAGAAGGCCGCGCGCACGTGGCGCGGGGCCAGGCCCTCGGAGGCGGAGATGGGCAGGATGAGCAGGGACTGCGGGTCCGCGGCCAAAGACTCCACGTCCATCCCGCCCTGCCGGGCCACGGTGAGCACCAGCCCCCCCCGCTCCCGGGACACCGCGAAGGAGAGGTAGAACTCCCGGGCCACCTCGGCTGCGGGCTCCACCCGCACCAGCGGCACCCGCTTGCCCCCCACGTTCTTGGCCAGCACCGCCCGGGCGGCGGGGGCGATATCCTCGGCGGCCTCGGCGCGCAGCACTGCGCCGGCCTTGCCCCGGCCCCCGGCCAGGGCCTGGCCCTTCACGTACCAGGGGCCGGGCCAGGGCGGGACGAATTCCTCCAGGTCCACGGGGCGCACGAGCTCGCCGGGGGGCACCGGGATGCCCGCCTCGGCAAAGAGCTGCTTGCTCTGGTGTTCGTTGAGCAGCATGGCGACTCCTTAAGCAGTCGGTGAGGCCGGCCTGCTGGCCGGGCCGGTCCATGCTACACGCCGACCTTCCTGGGGTAAACCCCTGAAATAGCGGCGGGCCCGCCCGGAAAATAACCCCCCCCCCCCGCCCCGGCGCCCGGG
>JAEXTU010000159.1 GCA_023453335.1 Pseudomonadota bacterium
CTGGCGGACCAGGAAAGTAAACCCCGATACTTGACGCGTGGTGGATATATGAGTAAATGGACGAATCAACATATACGGATATCCACACAACGCCATGCAACTCCTCAGTTATACCAAGGCTCTGGCCGACCCCACCCGGGTGCGGCTGCTCAACGTGCTCTGCCGGCATGAGCTGTCCGTCAATGAATTGGTGGCCACCCTGCACCTGGCCCAGTCCGGAGCCTCGCGGCATCTGCGCATCCTGGCCGAGGCCGGGCTGCTGGACGCCCGGCGCGACGGGCAGTGGGTGTTCTACCGCGCCGCGGCCGAGGGACCGGGCCGGGACTTCGTGGAGGCGATCCGGCCCTTCCTGGACGCGGACGCCGCCGACCCCGGCCTGGCCGCGGACCTGGAGGCGGCCCACCAGGTCATGGCCGGCCGCTCGGCCGAGTCCGCCCGGTTCTTCAACGCCATTGCCCAGGACTGGGACCGCCTGCGCCACGAGCTGCTGGGCGGGTTCGACCCGGCCCCCGAGCTGCTGGCCCGCATGCCCCGCTGCACTGCGGCCGCGGACCTGGGCTGCGGCGCGGGCGATTTGCTCAAGGCCCTGCTCTCCCGGGCGGCCACGGTCATCGGGGTGGACAACTCCCCCAGCATGCTGGACCTGGCCCGCCGCCGCCTGCCCGACGCCGAGCGGGTGAGCCTGCGCCTGGGCGACCTCATGCACCTGCCCCTGCGCGAGGGCGAGGTGCAGGCCGCGGTGTTCAGCCTGTCCCTGCACCACGCCCCGGACCCGGCCCAGGCCCTGGCCGAGGCCGGCCGCGTGCTGGCCCCGGGCGGCACCCTGCTCATATTGGATTTCACCCGGCACGGCCGCGAGGAGCTGCGCGAGCAGTACGGCGACCGCTGGCTGGGCTTCGACCCCGAGGAACTCCGCGCCTGGATGGAGGCCGCCGGCCTCGGCGACGCCACGTCCACGCGCATCACCCTGCTCTCGGGCCTGACCCTGCTGCTCATCGCCGCCCGCAAGAGCTGACGCCAACCCCCCACAGGAGGACCCCATGCCCAAGACCCCTGCCAAGAAAGCCGCCCCGGCCCCGAAGGCCGCTTCCGCCAAGAAGGCTCCGGCCAAGAAGCCCGCGGCCAAGCCCGCAACCAAGCCTGCGGTTGGCCCGCAGAAGCTGGACCTCTCCCTGCCCTACAAGGTCGCGGACCTCTCCCTGGCCGACTGGGGCCGCAAGGAGTTGCAGCTCTCCGAGAACGAGATGCCCGGGCTCATGGCCCTGCGCGCCAAGTACGGCAAGAAGAAGCCGCTCAAGGGCCTGCGCATCGCCGGCTCCCTGCACATGACCATCCAGACCGCCATGCTCATCGAGACCCTGCACGCCCTGGGCGCGGACCTGCGCTGGGCCTCGTGCAACATCTTCTCCACCCAGGACCACGCCGCCGCGGCCATCGCCCAGGCCGGCACCGCCGCGGTGTACGCCTGGAAGGGCGAGACCCTGGAGGACTACTGGTGGTGCACCGAGATGGCCATGACCTGGCCCGACGGCAAGGGGCCTGACCTCATCGTGGACGACGGCGGCGACGCCACCCTCCTGGTGCACCAGGGCGTGAAGGTGGAGAAGGACCCGGCCATCCTGAAAAAGAAGGTGGACAACAAGGAGTTCGCCATCGTCATGGAGCGCCTGGCCCTGTCCCAGAAGCTCTTCCCCAAGAAATGGACCGGGATCGCCAAGAAGATCCGCGGCGTGTCCGAGGAGACCACCACCGGCGTGCACCGGCTCTACCAGATGCAGGAGAAGGGCGAGCTGCTCTTCCCGGCCATCAACGTCAACGACTCGGTGACCAAGTCCAAGTTCGACAACCTCTACGGCTGCCGCGAGTCCCTGGCCGACGGCATCAAGCGCGCCACGGACATCATGGTGGCGGGCAAGGTGGTGTGCGTGGTGGGCTACGGCGACGTGGGCAAGGGCTGCGCCCAGTCCATGCGCGGATTCGGCGCCCGGGTGCTGGTCACCGAGATCGACCCCATCTGCGCCCTGCAGGCGGCCATGGAGGGCTACGAGGTCACCACCATGGACAAGGCCGTGGCCGAGGCGGACATCTTCGTCACCGCCACCGGCTGCTGGCACGTGATCACCGGCAAGCACATGGCGGCCATGAAGAACGAGGCCATCCTCTGCAATATCGGGCACTTCGACTCGGAGATCGAGATGAGCGCCCTGGAGGCCGGCTCCACCTGGAAGAAGGACACGGTCAAGCCCCAGGTGGACAAGTGGACCAACACCAAGACCAAGAAGTCCATCGTGGTGCTGGCCGAGGGCCGGCTGGTGAACCTGGGCTGCGCCACCGGCCACCCCAGCTTCGTCATGTCCAACTCCTTCACCAACCAGGTCCTGGCCCAGTTGGACCTGGCGGCCAACACCTACGAGCCCAAGGTCATGGTCCTGCCCAAGAAGCTCGACGAGGAGGTGGCCAGGCTGCACCTGGCGCGCCTGGGCGTGACCCTGGAGAAGCTCTCCAAGGACCAGGCCGCCTACCTCGGTGTGTCCCCGGAAGGCCCCTACAAGCCGGACCACTACCGCTACTAGGCCTGGATTGATGATGAAGGCCCCCCGTCCCGGTTGGGACGGGGGGCCTTTTTTACGGAGGTTGCGGCGGCTAGGCCTTGGCCGCGGCCGCGGCCTTCCGGATCTGGGCGGCCAGGCGCTTGGCGTCGGGCTGGTCGGGTTCCAGGGCCAGGCACTGCTTGAGGGCGGCGGCGGCCTCGGGGAGCTTCTTGGCGGCCAGTTGGAGGCGGGCGATGGCCAGGTGCAGGTGCGCGCCGTCCGCGCCCTTCTGCACCAGGTCGGTGAGCAGGGCTGCGCCCGCGGCCGGGTCCGAGATCTGGATGTAGGCCTCGGCGATGAGCTCGCAGGCCTTGCGTTCGGCCGGATTGATCTTGAGCGCGCGCTTCAGGTACTCCAGCGACTCCTTGAAGCAGCCGGCCTTGTGCAGCTTGTCCGGGATGATGAGGAACATGGCGTCCTCGTCCACGTGCATCTCCACGGCCTCGCGGAAGGAGCGCTGGGCCTCGGCCACGTTGCGGCCCTCCAGGAAGCGCTGGCCGGCGATGATGGCCCGGTCGATCTTGAGCTTGCGCTCGCGCATGGCCTCCAGGGTCTCGCGGTCCATCTCCTCCTTGAGCTTGCGGGCCGCGCCGGCCAGGGCGTTGTAGAGGGGCTTTTCCTGGCCCTTGACGTAGCTGGGCTGGCCGGTGAGGAACTGGCGGACCTTCTCGTCCTTGCCCAGGCTGCCCAGCATCTCCCGGAGCAGGGTGGCCACCGGGCCGATGTCCATGGAGTGGATGGGATTGAGGGCCATGACCTTGACCGCCTCGGCCACGGACACCAGGGGCCGCAGGGCCTCGCCCTTGAGGTAGGCCGCCTTGGCGCGGTTCAGATGCTCGATGGCCAACTTGGCGGGCTTTTCAGCCATGCGCGCGATTCTCCTGGATGGGGCGGCCGGACCCGCAAGGGCGGCCGTCTATGGGGGTATACCTGGTTCCCGTGCGATTTTGAAGGGTTTTTTCGGTCCGGCATGACCGGGCCGCAGCCTCCCCCGGGCATGCTTCCCGGCGCGCCTCCGTTGCGGCACGGCTGTTTTCCGGGTATGCAACCAGGATACGCCACCCCAACCCCCGGGACGCCATGCGAGAATCACCGTACCTCCGGGACACCCAGGAGAACCTGGACCGGCTGCGCAAGTTGCCGGCCTTCACCGCGTTCACCGCGGAGCACCTGCGGGCCATCCTGAACCTGAGCAAGATCCAGTGGTACGACCCGGGCGACGTGATCCTGCGCGAGGGGGAGTACGGCACCTGGATGTATTTCGTGGTGTCCGGCCGGGTGCGCATCGAGCGCAAGGGCGCGGAAATCGCCAGCCTGCACGGGGCGGGCGAGGTGTTCGGGGAGAGGGGGGGCATCGACGGCGCGGAGCGCTCGGCCACGGTGCGCGCCGACGGCGAGGCCATGCTCCTGGCCGTGGACGCCTCGTTCCTGGACCGCATGGTGGGCGTGGAGCGGGCGGTGTGCTACTCCCTGCTCAACCGGCTCTTCGCCAAGATCCTCTCGGACCGGCTGCGCGCCTCCACCAAGGAGTTGGCCGACCTGTTGCGGGCCGTGGACAAGTGCAAGCTCAGCCTGGCCAGCCGCGGCCCGGCCCAGTGCGAGGCCCCCGCCCCGCTTCCGGAAGGGGCCGAAGGAGGCGAGGCATGAAGGAGACCCCCTTCCTGGCCGGCCGGGAGGACTGCCTGGCCAACCTGAAGCGCATGAACGCCTTCGTGGAGTTCGACGACGGCCACCTCAAGACCGTGCTGGCGCACAGCCGCATCCGCAAGTACGACGCGGGCGAGGTGGCGCTCCAGGAGGGCGCGGTGGAGCGCATGGTCCATTTCCTCATCGCCGGGGCCATGCGGGTGGAGAAGGAGGGCAAGAAGGTGGGGGTGCTGGCCGAGCCCGGGGACGTGTTCGGGGAGATGGGGCTCATCGACGGCAGCGCGCGGTCGGCCACGGTGCGGGCCGAGTCCGAGTCCATGTGCCTGGCCGTGGACGGGAGCTTCCTGGACGAGCTGGACGAGCACGACCGGGCGGCCTGCCACTCCATGCTCTTCCGCATGTTCGCCCACGTGCTGGCCGAGCGCCTGCGCGCCACCAACGAGGAGATCGCCCGCGCCCGCAAGACCCTGGAGAAGCTCGGGGGCGAGGCGGAAACCTAGGCCGGCCGGGGCTTGCCAACCCGGTTCGGATGGCTTAATAAAGATTCGTAGGTGGACCGGCAGGTCCGGTCCCCGGTTCTTCCACGGACGGAAGACGGCAGCGTGCCGCGCGGCGCAGGACGAGAGCCGCGCGGGGGTGTCCGCAGCAGCGCCGCACGGCGCGCGAGGCATTCATGGCCGTCGGGTCGTCCTCCTCCGCACCATCTCCAGGCAGCGCCGGGGTCAAGGCCTACGAGGACCTGTCCCGGTATTTCGCCTGGGACCTGGAC
>JAEXTU010000174.1 GCA_023453335.1 Pseudomonadota bacterium
GTGCAACTCGACCTGACCGATGACAAAGGCCTCCTCCTTGACCCCCTGCAGCCGGGACAGGACCTCGTCCGCCGACTCCTCGGGCACGATGAACACGTAGCCCACGCCGCAGTTGAAGATCTGGAGCATCTCCGGCCAGGAGAGCTTGCCCGCCTCCTTGAGCCAGTGGAACACCGCGGGCACCGGCCAGGAGCCGAAGCGCACCCGGGTGGCCACGCCCTTGGGCAGGACCCGGGGGATGTTGTCGTAGAATCCGCCGCCGGTGATGTGGGCCATGCCCTTGACCGGCAGGTCGCGCAGCACGGTGCGCACCGCCCTGGTGTAGATGCGGGTGGGGGCCAGGATGACCTCGGCCGTGGACTGCTTGGTGCCCGGGAAGGGGTCGGTGCCGCGGCGGCCGGTCTCGGCCAGGAGCTTGCGCACCAGGGAGTAGCCGTTGGAGTGCAGGCCCGAGGAGGCCATGCCGATGACCACGTCGCCCACGCTCACCCCCGCGCCGTCCACGATGCGGGTATTGTCCACCACGCCCACGCAGAACCCGGACAGGTCGTACTCGCCGTCCGGGTAGAAGCCGGCCATCTCCGCGGTCTCGCCGCCGAGCAACGCGCACCCGCCCTGCTTGCAGCCCTCCACGATGCCCGAGAGCACCGCCTCGGCCACCCCGATGTCCAGCTTGCCCGTGGCGAAGTAGTCCAGGAAGAACAGAGGCTTGGCCCCCTGCACCAGGATGTCGTTGACGCTCATGGCCACCAGGTCGATGCCCACGGTGTGATGCACCCCGTACTCGAAGGCCAGCTTGAGCTTGGTGCCCACCCCGTCGGTGGAGGCCACCAGCACCGGCTCCTCCATGTTGGTGGTGTCGAGCTTGAACAGGCCGCCGAACCCGCCGATGTCGGTGAGGACTCCGCCGGTGTAGGTGGAGGCCACCATGTTCCGGATGCGACGGACGAATTCGTTGCCGGCCTCGATGTTCACGCCGGCGGCGGTGTAGGCCTTGGACCTGTCGGTCATGGACGGTGCGCTCCTTGCACGGGCTGGGGGAAGTGGCTACAAGAGAGAGTGTATACGACCTTTGCCCAACGACCTCAAGGAGAAATTCCCATGGCGCGACGCGCAGTTCCAGCCATCCTGGCCCTTCTCCTCGGCCTTTTCCTGCTCCTGCCCCCCGGGGCCTGGGCCGCGGACCCGGCCAAGCCCGCGCCCGAGGAGCGCCAGGATACCGTCATGGGCACTGGCGGCGGCTCCACCACCACCGGCCGCGACCCCGTGACCGGGGACACCATCCTGCGGGCCACGCCCCAGGAGCAGCCCCGGGAACAGTACCAGATGCCCCCGGTGACCGTGCAGCCCGAGATTACCCTGCCCGCCGGCAAGCCCAAGCCGCCGGCGGCCAAGCAGTAGCCGGGCCATGCATCCCGCCCTGCTCTGGAAGGCCCTGGACCAGGGCCGCGTGCAGTGCCGGCTGTGCAGCCATTTCTGCCTCATCCCCGAGGGCGGGCGCGGCACCTGCGGGGTGCGGGAGAACCGGGGCGGCGAGCTGTTCACCCTGGTGGCGGACCGGGTGGCCGCGGTCAACGTGGACCCGGTGGAGAAGAAGCCGCTCTACCATTTCCTGCCCGGCACCCGGACCTTCTCCTTCGCCACCATGGGCTGCAACCTGTCCTGCTCCTTCTGCCAGAATTACGCCCTGTCCCAGCCCCCGCGCCAGAACCGCCGGGTGTCCGGCGAACCGGCCACGCCCGAGGCCCTGGTGGACGCGGCCTTGCGCCACGGCTGCCGCTCCATCTCCTACACCTATTCCGAGCCCACGGTCTTCTTCGAGCTCATGCTGCCCACCGCCCGCCTGGCCAGGGAACGCGGCCTGGCCAACATCCTGGTCTCCAACGGATTCTCGAGCCCGGAGTGCCTGGAGGCGCTGGGGCCATACATCAACGCCGCCAACATCGACCTCAAGGCCTTCAGCGAGGCGTTCTACGCGGAGCGCTGCGGGGCTCGCCTCAAGCCGGTACTGGAGAATCTCAAGCACATGGTGCGCCTGGGCTGGTGGCTGGAGGTCACCACCCTGGTCATCCCCGGGCTCAACGACTCGGACCGGGAACTGGCCGAGGTGGCCGGGTTCATCGCCCACGACCTGGGCCGGCACGTGCCCTGGCACGTGTCCCGGTTCCACCCCGATTTCACCCTCACCGACCGCGGCCCCACCCCGGTTTCCACCCTGGAGCGGGCCCTGGAGGCGGGCAGGCGGGCAGGCCTGCACTACGTCTACGTGGGCAACGTGCCCGGGCACGACGGCGAGAACACCCGCTGCCCGGCCTGCGGCCAGGTGGTGCTGGAGCGCATGGGCTTCGCGGTGACCGAGCGCCACCTGCAGGGCAACGCCTGCGCGCGCTGCGGGGCCGGGATGCACGGGGTGTGGGAATAATAGCCCGGCCCCGCACGTTGCCTCCCGGGCCACAATCCGCTAGACACATGCCCTCCCGGTCGGGGCGTAGCGCAGCCTGGTAGCGCACCAGCCTTGGGCGCTGGTGGCCGCAGGTTCAAATCCTGCCGCCCCGACCATTTCTTATCACTGCACCCCATCCATGCTCCCCGGCGATCCCACCCCAGCACCCGCGACCGGGATGCAGAAGCTGAAAATGGTCCCCTCGCCCAGTGTGGACTCGACCTGGATCGCCCGGCCGTAGTGCTCCAGGATCTGCTTGCAGATGGCCCGGCCCAGGCCGGTGCCGGTAGAGGCTCCCGCGGAGCGGGCCTCTCCGCCGCACTGGCGAAATTTCTCGAACAGGGTGGGAATGGCCTCGGCCGGGATGCCCCGGCCGGGGTCCGGCCCCTGCAAGCGGCCCTCCCCGCCCAGTGTCCCGGC
>JAEXTU010000188.1 GCA_023453335.1 Pseudomonadota bacterium
GTGTGATTCCCGGCCCGGCCGGGCAGGAGGTGGGTATGGCCATTTCACGGCGGCGGTTCGTGGCGGCGGTGGGGGCGGTGGGGGCGGGGTGGGCCATGCGGCCCTGGGTTGCCCTGGCCCAGATGCAGATGGAGCACGGCGGGCACGGCGGCCATGTGCCTGCCCCGGCCGCTGCTCCGGCGGCACCGGCCCCGGGCTCCGGCCTGTTCGCCCGGCTGGATGCGGACCGGCCCCTGACCCTGCGCGCCCGGCCCCTGGGACGGCCCGGGGTCCCGGCCCTGGCCTACGCCGTGGAGAGCGGCGGCCGCACCCTGCTCAACCCCACCCTGGTGGTGCGCAAGGGAGCCGAGTTCCGGGCCACCCTGGTGAACGGCCTGGCCGAGCCCACCACGGTGCACTGGCACGGCCTGGACGCGGACTGGAAGAACACCGGCCACCCCTCCTTCGTGATCCCGCCCGGCGCGACCCAGGAGTTCGCCTTCCCGGTGGTGAACCGCGCGGCCACCTACTGGTACCACGCCCACCCGGACATGCTCACGGCCAAGCAGGTCTACCTGGGCCTGGCCGGGTTCTTCCTGGTGGAGGACGACGACGAGCGCGCCCTGGCCAAGGACCTGGACCTCGCCCTTGGGTCCAGCGACCTGCCCCTGCTCCTCCAGGACAAGCGGCTGGACCCCGCGGGCAGCCCGGTCTACGCGCCCTCGGAAGAGGACCTGGCCTCCGGCCTCTTGGGCGACGCCATCCTGGTCAACGCCGCGCCCGCCCCGCGCCTGGCCTGCACCACCCGCGCCTATCGCCTGCGCCTGCTCAACGGGAGCAACGCCCGCACCTTCTGCCTGGCCCTGGAGGGGCCGGGCGGCGGCCTGCCCCTGACCCTCATCGCCGGCGACGCCGGGCTCCTGGACCGGCCCCGCGAGGCAGCCCGGCTCTTCCTGGCCCCGGGCGAGCGGGCCGAGGTGCTGGTGGACCTGCGCCGCGCCGCGCCCGGCCAGGAGTTCACGCTGCGCAGCCTGGCCTTCGACCCCATGCACCAGGAGGCCGGCGGCCACGGCGGCGGGCACGATGGCGGCCACGGTTCCGGGCAAGGTTCCGGGCACGGCGGCCATGGTGGAGCCCTGCCCGACGGCGCGGCCTTCCCGGTGCTCACCCTGGCGGTGACGCGGAAGGAGCCCTACGACCGGACCCTGCCCGCCACCCTGACCGCGGCCGAGCCCGGCCCGGCCGACGGGCCGGTGCGCCGCCTGGCCCTGGGCCTGGACCCCCACACCCGGCGCTGGACCATCAACGGGACCGAGTTCCGCGCGGACCAGACCCCCATCGTGCTGCCCCGCCGCGGCCCCGAGGTCTGGGAGTTCGCCAACCCCGCGGCCAGCATGCCCCACCCCATGCACCTGCACGGCTACACCTTCCGGGTGCGGGAGCGCCGGGGCTCCCCGGCCCAGGTCCGGACCCTGGCCGCGGACCCGCAGGGCCGTCTGGCCGCCGAAACCGGGACCAAGGACACGGTCCTGGTCTGGCCCGGCGAGACCGTCCGGGTGCTGGCGGACTTCTCCCGGCCGGCCTACGCCGGGGAGCAGACCTTCGTGGTCCACTGCCACAACCTGGAGCACGAGGACCACGGCATGATGCTCAACTTCAAGGTCCCGGCGGCCTGAGCCCGGTACCCCTTGACCCCCGCCGGGATTTGCCGTCTACTCTGGGCTTGAATCCGGCCTCGGGCCGGCGAGGAGGCGCCATGTATTTCGAGCAGATCGTGGCCGAGGGGCTGGGGTGCTTCTCGTACGCCGTCGGCTGCCCAGCCGCGGGCGAGATGTGCGTGGTGGACCCGCGCCGGGACGTGCAGGTCTACCTGGACATCGCCCGGGAGCGGGGCATGCGGCTCACCCGGGTCATCGACACCCACGTGCACGCGGACCACGTGTCCGGGGCGCACGAGTTGGCCTACGCCACGGGCGCGGCCCTGTGCATGTACCACTCCTCGCCGGTGGAATTCCCCTTCAACCCCCTGCGCGAGGGCGACACCTTCAGCATGGGCGTGGCCCGGGTCACGGTGCTGCGCACCCCGGGGCACACCCCGGACGCCCTGTCGCTGCTGGTGGCCGACACCGCCCGCTCCGCGGAGCCCTGGATACTGCTCAGCGGCGACCTGCTCTTCGTGGGCGACGTGGGCCGGCCCGACCTGGCCGGCAGCGAACACATGGACGAGCAGGTGCAGAACCTGCACGCCAGCCTCTACTCGACCCTGGAAGGGCTCCCCTCCCACCTGGCCGTGTACCCGGCGCACGGGGCGGGCTCCCTGTGCGGCCGGGGCATGAGCCCGCTACGCAGCACCACCCTGGGCTTCGAGCGCCTGGCCAACCCCATGCTCCGGCTCCCGGACTTCGCGGCCTTCCGCAAGGCGGTGACCACCGCCCTGCCCGCTCGGCCCAAGAGCTTCACCCGGATCATCGCCATCAACCGCAAGGGCGCGCCGCTCCTGGACCGCTGCCCCCTGGACAAGGCCCTGAACCCGGACCGATTCGCCTCCCTGCGCGAGGCCGGGGCCACGGTCATCGACACCCGCGCCGCCGCGGCCTTCGGTGGCGCGCACATCCCGGGCAGCCTGAACATCGGGTTCGAGCCCTCCATCGCCAACTGGACCGGCATGGTGGTGGACCCCGACGCCTCCCTGCTCCTGGTGGTGGAGAACCGCGGCCGCTACGAGGCCATGCGCACCGAGCTGCACCGCATCGGCTACGACAACATCCTGGGCTGGCTGGCCGGGGGCTTGTCCGGCTGGATATCCGGCGGCCGGCCGGTGGACCGGCTCACCCAGACCTCGGCCGCCGAAGTCCGGCTGCTCCTGGACCGCGGCCCGGCCCCCCGGCTGGTGGACGTGCGCACCGCCCAGGAGTGGGAGTCCGGCCACCTGCCCGGGGCCCTGCACCGGCCCATCGCGGACATCGTGACCGCCGGGCTGGAACTGCGCGGGGACCAGCCGCTGGTGCTCTACTGCGGCTCGGGCTACCGCTCCAACATCGCGGCCAGCCTGCTCTCCCGCAAGGGCTTCGCGGACGTGCGCTCCCTGGCCGGCGGCATCACCGCCTGGCGCAGCGCCGGCTACCCGGTGCAGAAGGATTCCTAACCCCGCGCCGTCCGGGCGGCTTGCATCTTTCCGGGGTTGTTGCGAAACTGGCCGTACAGTTCGAGCGCCCTCTCGGCCGGCTGGGATTCGACCGCAACCCCGACCCCGCGCGAGGACCGCATGGACAACGACTTCCGCGAGGACATGGCCGAGGCCCTGTCCCTCACCCGCAAGAACCCCCTGGAGCGCCATCTCCTGGTCACGGTGAGCGAGGACACCGCCCACCAGTTCGGCCTGCGCTTCGTGGGCAGCTTCCTGCACGGCCGGGAGACCCTCAAGGTCACCCTGTTCTACGTGGCCCCCCTGCCGCCGGCGGCCGACGGCCAGCCCGCTTTCCGGGCCGCCGCGCACGG
>JAEXTU010000227.1 GCA_023453335.1 Pseudomonadota bacterium
GTCCAGACCCGGGCCGCCTCGCCAGTGGCTCCGTACCAGGAATCCACCCCGTAATGCTGCCTGCTCTCCAGTTCCTCCAGCACCGCAGTGTTGTGGGGGAAGAAGATGAGCACGCCCCGGTGTGCCGGGGTGCCCACCCGGTGCCGCGGCAGCAGGCCATCCCGGGCCATGAGCAGGAGGTACACCGTGGTGTTGGCCGCCTCGGCGATGCAGTCGAGTTGCCCGGTGTCGCCGCCCACGGTCATATCCTCGGGCTCGTCCTCGTCCGTGCCCACCTTGGCCCCGACCATATCTTCCAGGAGTCCCACGGCGCGGGCCGCGGCCGTGCGCTCGGCCGCCGCGTCCTCGGGCGGGGGATTGAACAACTCCCGCACCCGGCGCCACTCCTCCGGGCTCAAGGAGGCGTCGGCCGTGCTCAAACAGGCGAAGGCGGTGCACACGGTAAGGTGTTCGGGACGGGGCTCGGCGGAAAGTTCATAGGTGTGCAGCCAGGCTGCGGGGGACTGGGCGCAGCCGGCGGTGGCGGCGAACAGGAGAAGGACGACGAGGACACGCAGAAAGCGGGACATGCTGCCTCCGGAAGCGAACGGGCAGACAGCATAGCAGAGCGGCGGCGCGCTGCAAGATGGCGGGGGATCCTACTCGCCCGGCCCTCGCCGGACCACCCGCCGCAACTCCTCCGGGGACAGGCCCCGCATGAGCCGTTCGTAGCGGCGGCGGGAGAGGCCCGCGGCCTCCCAGGGCCGGGCCGTCTCGTAGAGCCGGCGGGACACCCCCAGGAGTTCCCACACCCGGGGGCGGCCCAAAGCCAGGGCCAACAGGCTCACCAGCATGCGCACCTCCTCCCCGCCCTATCGGCGCTCCCGGGAAAAGCTTGAGCCGGCGGAATCTCGGCGCGTTGCCAAACCCGGAAAAAACCGTATACTCCGGTCCTGCACCAAACCTTGATGGAGGACCGCCATGGACAAATGGGAATGCCCCTGCGGTTACGTGTACGACCCGGCCGAAGGCGACGCCGAGCACGGCGTGGCCCCCGGCACTGCCTGGGAGAACCTGCCCGACGACTGGGTCTGCCCCAAGTGCGGCGCGGAAAAGGAATACTTCGAGAAGGTCAGCTAGCACCCGTTTCCGGCAGCCAGGCTGTCCGGCCTGGCTGCATGACGCCCCGCCCTGCCGGGGCGTCAGCGTTTTCTTCCCGCATTTCCGTTGACCATTTTTTGTATACAGTATACAAAACGCGCCTCCGGCCGCAGTTCCGGCCTTGCGCCGCCTGCCGAACCCATGCTGCAACCCGGGCCGGGTGGAGAGACCATTCCCCATGCCTTCCGGCCCCGCCCTGCTCCAGTTCGCCCTGAGCGGCCTCACCACCGGCGCGGTGTACGCCCTGGTGGCCCTGGGCTACAACCTGGTCTACAACGCCACCCGGGTGGTGAACTTCGCCCAGGGCGACTTCCTGAGCCTGGGCGGGCTGTTCATGTACTCCCTGCTCAGCGCCGCCGGCCTGCCCCTGGTCCCGGCCCTGCTCCTGGCCCTGGCCGGCGCGGCCCTGGCCGGAGCGGCCCTGGAGCGCCTCTGCCTGCGCCCGGCCAAGAGCCGCGAGATCATGGTGCTCATCTTCCTCACCGTGGCCGCCAGCATCCTCCTGCGCGGGGGCATGAAGCACCTCTGGGGCAAGCAGGCCCTGGCCCTGCCCCCCCTGAGCCCCGAGGTGCCCATCCGGGTCCTGGGCGCGGCGCTCACCCCCCAGAACCTCTGGGTCATAAGCATCACCCTGGCGGCCATCCTGGCCCTGTCCCTGTTCTTCGGCCGCACCACCCTGGGCAAGGCCATGCGGGCCATGGCCGCCAACCCCCGCGCCGCGGCGCTCATGGGCATCGACACCCGGGGCCTGACCACCCTGTCCTTCGCCCTGGCCGGCGGCCTGGGCGCCCTGGCCGGGGTGCTGGTCACCCCGCTCACCTCGCTCTCCTACGACGTGGGCCTGCTCATGGGCCTCAAGGGCTTCGCCGCCGCGGTGCTGGGCGGCTACGGCTGCTTCGCCGGCGCGGTGGCCGGCGGCCTGGGCCTGGGGCTCCTGGAGAGCCTGGGCGCGGGGCTGGTGTCCAGCGCCTACAAGGACGTCATCGCCTTCGTGGTGCTCCTGGCCGTGCTCTTTGTGCGGCCGCAGGGCCTGTTCGGAGCCCGGGAGGGACAGCGATGAGCCCCTCGGTGCAGGCCCGGCGCTTCATGGCCGGACTCTTCCCCCTGGCCGCCCTGGCGGCGGTGCTGCCGGTGTTCGTGGACAATCCCTACTACCTGAATGTGCTCAACCTCACCGCCCTCAACGTGCTGGTGGTCACCGGCCTGAACCTGCTCATCGGCTTTGCCGGCCAGATCAGCCTGGGCCACGCCGCGTTCTTCGGCCTGGGGGCCTACGTGTCGGGCATCCTTTCCGCGGGCTACGGGGTCCCGCCCTGGCTGGCCCTGGTGGCGGCGGTGTGCCTGGTGTGCCTGGTGGCCCTGGCCATCGGGGTGCCGGTGCTGCGCCTGTCCGGCAACTACCTGGTCATGGCCACCCTGGGCTTCAACATCATCGTCACCGTGCTCCTGGTCCAGATGGAGGAGTTCACCGGCGGGTCCAGCGGCTATGTGGGCATCCCGCCCCTGCGCATCGCCGGGATCGCCCTGGACAGCGACTTCTCATTCTACTGGCTGGCCTGGGGCCTGGCCCTGCTCGGCCTGGTGCCGGCCCGCAACCTGGCCCACTCCCACGTGGGCCGCGGCCTGCGCGCCCTGCACGACTCGCCCCAGGCGGCCCGGGCCTGCGGGGTGCCGGTGGCCTCCTACAAGATCCGCATCTTCGTGCTCTCCGCGGCCTACGCCGCGGTGGCCGGTGCGCTCTACGCCCACTCCTTCGGCATCGTCACCCCCAAGACCTTCGACATCTTCAAGTCCGTGGAACTGGTGACCATGTGCCTGGTGGGCGGCATGGGCTCGCTGTGGGGCGGGCTGTTCGGGGCCGCGTTCCTCACCCCCCTGCCCCAACTCCTGCACGTGTTCCAGGAATACCAGGACCTCATCTTCGGTGGGGTGCTCCTGTTGCTCCTGCTCTTCCTGCCCCAGGGGCTGGTGGGCCGGCTGGAGGAGTCCCTGGCCCGGCGCGGCCTGGCCGGCATCCACCCGCCCCTGGAGGAGGCCGCGCCCCGCGAGGTCGAGGCCGAGTCCCTTTCGGAGGACGCCCCGTGAGCGCCCTGCTCGCCATCTCCGGGCTGTCCGTGTCCTTCGGCGGGGTGGCCGCCCTGGAGGATGTGGGCTTCATTGCCGAGGCCGGCCGCATCACCGCGCTCATCGGCCCCAACGGCGCGGGCAAGACCACCCTGATCAACTGCGTGAGCGGGTTCGTGCGGCCGGACTGGGGCTCGGCCGACTTCGCCGGCACCCCCCTGCTGGGCCTGCCCGCGCACCGGGTCATCGGGCTGGGCCTGGCCCGCACCTTCCAGCATTTGCGCATGTTCGGGCACATGAACGTGCTGGAGAACGTGATGGTGGGCCTGCACGGCCGCATGCGCCGGGGCTTCCTGGCGGCCATGTTGCGCTTCCCGGTGTTGCGTCGCGAGGAGCGCGCCCTGGCCGAACGGGCCATGGACGCCCTGGCCGAGGTGGGCCTGGCCCGGGCCGCAGGCCGGCCGGCCGGGTCCCTGCCCTACGGCGACCAGAAGCGCCTGGCCCTGGCCCGGGCCCTGGCCAGCGACCCCCGGATGGTACTCCTGGACGAGCCGGTGGCCGGCCTGAACCCGACCGAGACCCGCGGCCTGGCCGACATCATCCTGAAAGTCCGCGACCGCGGGGTGGGCCTGGTCATGGTGGAGCACGACATGAGCCTGGTCATGCGGGTGAGCGACACGGTGGTGGCCCTCTGCTCGGGCCGCAAGATCGCGGAAGGATCGCCCGCCGAGGTGCAGCGCCACCCCGAGGTGGTGGCTGCCTACCTGGGCGGCGGCCGGGAGTTCGGTCTCTGTGCTTGAGGTTCGCGCCATATCCTTCAGCTACGGGCAGGCCCGCGCCCTGGAGGACGTGAGCCTGAGCCTGGCCCCGGGCGAGGTGGCCTGTCTGCTGGGCATGAACGGCGCGGGCAAGACCACCCTCCTCAACATCATTTCCGGCCTGCTCAGGCCGGCGGCGGGCCACGTGCTCCTGGACGGCGCGCCTGCGCCCCGGGGGGCCGCGGACCGGGTGCGGGCTGGGGTGGTGCAGTGCCCGGAGGGCCGCCAGGTCTTCGCCCCGCTCAGCGTGCGGGAGAACCTGGAGATGGGCGCGTACCTGCGCCTGCGCGCCGGCAACAAGGCCGAGGTGGCCTTGGACCTGGAGAAGATGCTCACCCTCTTCCCGATGCTGCGGGAGCGGCTGCGCCAGGAGGCCGGCACCCTGTCCGGCGGCGAGCAGCAGATGCTGGCCATGGCCCGGGCGCTCATGGCCCGGCCCCGCTACCTGCTCCTGGACGAGCCCAGCCTGGGCCTCTCCCCCAAGATGGCCGCGGAGATCTTCACGGTGGTGCGGGAACTGCCCTCCACCGGCTGCGGGGTGCTCCTGGTGGAGCAGAACGCCCTGGGCGCGCTGGCGGTGTCCAGCCGCGGCTACATCCTGACCAACGGCCGCATCCGCTTTGCCGGCAAGCCCGGCGACATCGCCTGCGACCCCATGCTGCGCGAGGCCTTCCTGGGGCCGGAGCAGCCCGCGCCCGGGGTACGGCCGTGAGCCCCCGGGTGGCGCGCCGCTCCCTGGGCAGCGAGGTGACCCGGGTGCTGCGACGGATGCTCATCGAAGGCCGCTTCCCGCCCGGGGAGCGCCTGGTGGAGGAGGCCCTGGCCAAGGAGATGGGGGCCAGCCGCACCCCGCTGCGCGAGGCCCTGCACCGCCTGGAGCAGGAGGGCCTGCTGGCCCGCCGGCCCCGCGGCGGCTACGAGCTCAAGCCCCTGGACCCGGCCGAGGTGGAGGAGGCGGTGGAGACCCGCAGCCTGCTGGAGTCCTACGCCGCGTCCCTGGCCGCCCGCCGGGCCCCGGCCAAGGTGCTGGACCAGCTTTCGCGCAACATTGACCAGTTCGCCGCAGCGCACGAGCGCCGCGACCCCGCGGCCCTGGCCGCGCTGAACGCCGAGTTCCACGCCCTGCTGGCCCAGGCTGCGGGTTCGCGCCTGCTCATCCGGCTCCTGGAGGTGCTTGAGGGGCTGGTGGAGCGCATCTCCCGGGCCGCGGCCACCGGCATGGAG
>JAEXTU010000242.1 GCA_023453335.1 Pseudomonadota bacterium
CGGTCCACGGCCAGGGCCTTGCCCGCGGGCACCCGGGTGGCGGCGGCGGCCTGCATGACCAGGCTGTCCAGGCCGCGCATCTCCTCCTTGAGCAGGCCCACCGCGGTCTCTGGGTCGTCGGAGCGCAGGGAGTTGGAGCAGACCAGTTCGGCCAGGCCGGGGCTCACGTGGGCCGGGGAGAAGCGCCGGGGCTTCATCTCGAAGAGGAGCACGGGCCGGCCGGCCCGGGCCAGGGCGTGGGCGCACTCGCACCCGGCCAATCCGGCCCCGATGACGGCGGTGAAGGGCATATGGCGAGGACTCGTCTGGTTTGTTGGTTAACGTTTCTGCTTGGCCGGGTAGCGGGGCCGGTTCGCGATGGAGGCGAAGAAGGCCTCGGCCCCGTGCTTGCGGATGGCCTCGGTGCTCATGCGCCAGAGCGCGTCCAGGTGGGGCGGGAGGTTGGCCTCGGCGCAGGGGAAGGCGGCGCACTCGGCGCAGTAGTCGACGCCCTTCTCGGCCGTGCAGCGGCTCACGAAACAGCCCTGGAACAGGCACTTGCCCGAACGGCAGGAGGGGCAGGTCCCGCCGTCGGCCAGGTGGTCGAGCAGGGTGGCGAAGTCCGCATAATGGGCGAACACCGGGTTCATGTCCGCGAAGACCTCGGCGTAGGTGGCGAACCCGCCCAGCTCCTCGCGCAGTTCCCGGGCCAGGGCCGCGATGCGGCTGTCCGGGTTGGCCAGGCACTTGCCGCAGTCCAGGCCGCAGGGGGCCAGAAGCTCACGCACCGGCTTGTGCATTGACTTTTCCTCCGATTGGCAACAGGATCGCCGCAGCCCCCTTCCTTACACACCCAACCGCCCAAGGCAATGCCCATGCCCCTGCTGGAGATTCGCGGCCTGGCCACCCAGTTTTTCACCTCCGCCGGCGTGGCCCGGGCCGTGGACGGGGTGGACCTCGTCCTGGACCGCGGCCAGACCGTGGCCGTGGTGGGGGAGTCGGGCTGCGGCAAGACCATGCTGGCCCTGTCCGTGCTGCGCCTGGTGCCCGACCCGCCGGGCCGCATCGTGGCCGGCTCGGTGCGCTTCGACGGGACCGACCTGCGGGGCCTGCCCGAGGAGGGCATGCGCCGGGTGCGCGGCCGGCGCATCTCCATGATCTTCCAGGAGCCCATGAGCGCATTGAACCCGGTGTTCACCGTGGGCGAGCAGGTGGCGGAGATGCTCACCCTGCACCGGGGCCTCCCCAAGGCCGCGGCCCTGGACGCGGCCGCGCAGCTGCTCGACCTGGTGCGCATCCCGGATGCCCGGCAGCGGCTGGCCAGCTACCCCCACGAGCTGTCCGGGGGCATGCGCCAGCGTATCGTCATCGCCATGGCCTTGGCCTGCGACCCGGACCTGGTCCTGGCCGACGAGCCCACCACCGCCCTGGACGTGACCATCCAGGCCCAGGTCCTGGACCTGCTCATGGACCTCACCCGGCGCAAGGGCGCCGCGGTGCTGCTCATCACCCACGACCTGGGCATCGTGGCCCAGACCTGCTCCCGGGCCCTGGTCATGTACGCGGGCCAGGCCGTGGAGGAGTCGGATGTGCCGGCCCTGTTCGCCGCGCCCCTGCACCCCTACACCCAGGGGCTCCTGGCCTCCCTGCCCAAGCTCACCCGGCGCGGGGCGCGGCTCACCCCCATCCCGGGCATCGTGCCCTCGCTCACCGCCCTGCCCCCGGGCTGTTCCTTCCACCCCCGCTGCCCCCGCGCCTTCGGCCGCTGCCGCGCCGAGCACCCCCCGCTCTTCCAACAGGACGGCCGCCAGGTGCGCTGCTGGCTGTACGCCTAGCCAATGAAAAGGGCGTCCCCCGGCGGAGGGACGCCCCTATCGGGATGCCAGCCGACTCCCCTCTGCGGGAGCCCGGCTAGCCGTTGTCGCTCAGCATGTCCTCGATCATGGCCTTGAGTTCGGCCGCGGTGGAGGCCAGGGCCTCCACGGCTTGGGCCGAGGACATCATGCCCGAGCTGGTCTCCTCGGCGATGCGGGTGACTTCGTCGATGGCCCGGTTGATCTGCTCGCTGGCCGCGGACTGCTCCTCGGCCGCCGAGGCGATGGACTCCACCTGCAGGCTGGAGTCCTCCACCAGCCGGAGGATGTCCTCCTGGGCGTGGCCCGAGGAGTTGGCCAGCTCGGTGGAGCGGACCACGGCCGAGGCCGCGTCCTCCACCCGCTCGATGCTCTGCTTGGTGGCGCGCTGGATGGACTGGATGGAGGTCTCCACCTCCTTGGTGGCGGTCATGGTCTTCTCGGCCAGCTTGCGCACCTCGTCGGCCACCACCGCGAAGCCCCGGCCGGCGTCGCCGGCCCGGGCCGCCTCGATGGCCGCGTTGAGGGCCAGCAGGTTGGTCTGGTCCGCGATGTCGGTGATCACATTCATGATCTGGCCGATGGAGTTGACCTGGCGGCCCAGGTCCTCCATGCCGCCGCGCATGACGTCGGTCTGGGCGTTGACCTGGGCGATGGCGGCCACGGCCTGGCGCACCATGTCCGCGCCGCCCTTGGCCTTGTCCCGGGCGCCGCGGGCGTTCTCCGAGGCGCGGCCGGCGTTCTTGGCCACTTCCAGCACCGTGGCGTTCATCTGCTCCATGGCCGTGGCGGTTTCGGCCATGCGCTCGTTCTGCACCGAGGCCCCGCGCTTGACCTGGGTGATCATGGCCGAGAGCTGTTCCGAGGAGGAGGCCAGGTGCTCGGAGATGCGCTCGGCCTTGCGGCCCGAGGACACCATGCGCTCCCACATGTTCTTGGCCTTGGCCTCCTGCTCCTGGGCCGAGCGCATGGCCGCCTCGGCCCGGGTGGCGGCGGCCATGGCCTCGCGCTCCTTGTCCCGGGTCTCGGCGATCTGGCGCTTTAAGCCCTCCACCATGCTCTCCATGTCCCGGGACAGCTCCCGGAACTCGCCCACGAACACGCCCTGGGGCCGGGCCTCCAGGTCACCCGAGGCCACCGCCCGGGAGAACCGCTGCAGGCCCACCAGGGGCCGCATCACCGAATTGATGGTCAGGAAGGCCAGCAGGGCGGTGAGGCCGGCCGCGGCCAGCTCGATGGCCAGGACCACCAGGTCGGTCCGGGACTGGATGCGGCCGTAAGCCTGCTCGTAGTAGGCCTGCAAATCGTCGATGATGGGCTCCAGCCGGCGGCCGTTCTGGATCATCTCCTCGTTGATGGTCTTGAGCTTGCCCTGGTAGTCAATGTAGGCGGCGAAGGCCGCGTCGTAGGTGTTCAGGGCCTTGCCGATGGTGGTGCGCTTGGCCTCGTCGGGCAGGGTTTCCAGGGCCTTGCGGAACTGGGCCAGGTGGTTCAGGTAGCGGTCCAGGTATTCCTTGGTGCCCCGCTCGATGAAGTTCTTCTCCTGGCGGCGCATCTGGAGCAGGACGATGGTCATGTCCCTGTCCTTCACGTCCTTGAACTCCTGCTCCACCTCGCGGGCGGCCACGATGAACTGCCAGCGCACCCCGTCCTTTTCGGTCAGGCCCACGGCCATCTCGGCCTTGGCCAGCTGGCCGAACAGGGCCTCGTACTCCTTGAGCTGCTTGATGCCCTTTTCGCACTGGTCGGACATGTCCGGATCGCGCTCGGCGATGGTGGCGACGCTGGCCACGGCCTTGGCGATGTGCTCGCGGGTCTTGCCCACGTACTGTTCTTCCCGGCGCAGGGTGAAGTTCTTCTCCTGGCGGCGGGCCTGGAGCACCTCCACGAAGGCGTCCTCGGCCGCGCCCTTGAGGGTCAGGGCCTCCTGGGTACGGCGTTTGCCGAAGTAGGAGGCGGCGAAGACCAGAACGAAACCGCCCACCGCAATGAGGAACAGGATCACGAGCTTATGCTTCACGGACATTGCAGTTCTCCTTTTCTCCAGCGGATGGTGCCGCTCTTGACCAGCTCGAACAGGGCGGAACAGACGTCGGGGTCGTAGAGCTCCCCGGACTTGGACCGGAATTCCTCCAGGGTGACCTTGAGCCCCAGGGCCGGCCGGTAGGGCCGGTGCGAGGACATGGCCTCCAGGGTGTCGGCCACGGCCAGGATGCGCGCCGCGGGGAGGATATCTTTTCCGGACAGGCCGCGAGGGTAGCCGGAGCCGTCCAGGCGCTCGTGGTGCTGCCGGATGATCTCGCCCACCGGCCAGGGGAAGGGGATGTTGCGGACGATCTCGTGCCCGGCCTCGGGGTGCTTCTTCATCATCCCCATCTCCTCCTCGGCGAGGCGGGCCGGTTTGGCCAGGATGGCCATGGGGATGCACACCTTGCCGATGTCGTGCAGCAGGCAGGCGTAGCGCAGACCCTCCGTCTGGCCGTGGTCCAGGCCCAGGTGCTCGGCCATGCGGCAGGCCAGGCGGGTTACCCGCTGCTGGTGGCCGGCGGTGTAGAGGTCGCGTTTTTCGTGGGTGGCAGAGAGGGATTTGACGGTTTCGTGCAGCAGGCTCTGCAGCCGGGTGTGGCTGCTGCGCAACTCTTCCTCGGTCTGTTTTCGGCTGGAGATGTCGCGGGCGATGACCGAGACCCCCAGCACCGCGTCGTAGCAGTCGAAGGGCGAGAAGGTGGCGGACACCGGGAAGAGATGGCCGTCCGCATGGCGATGCACGGTCTCCTGCCGGGATTGGGCCAGGCCTTGGGACGCGCGGTGCAGGATGGACCTCGCCTCCTCGCGCAGCCCGGCGGGTACCACGAGCATGTACTGCCGGCCCAGAATATCCTCGGCCGGGTATCCGTAGATCTTCTCCGCGCCGGAGTTCCAGGTCATGATCTTGCCGGCCAGGGACACCGAGTAGATGGCGTCGTCCGAGGAGTCCACGATGGAGGCCAGGCGGCCCAGCTCCTCCAGGGTGCGGCGGCGCTCGGTGATGTCGGTGAGGATGAGCACGGTCCCGGTGCGTTCCGCGCCGGGCGAGGTCTTGGCCATGCGCACCTTGAAGAACTTGGGCGTGGCCGCAGGAGGTCGGTAGGTCTTCTCGATGACCCGGGTGTTGTCGTCGCTCTCCCGGAAGAAGACCAGGTCCTTGGCCAGCCAGCGGGTGAGGGTGCGTTCAAAGGCCGGGGCGGGGAGGGCGATCAAGGCGGCCTGGTTCACGTCATCCACGTGGCCCTGGGCGTTCAGGAGCACGGCGGGCGACGGGAGATGTTTGAACAGGGCGCGGTAGCGTTCCATCGGACTTTCCTTGTCAGTGGAAACGGAGTGGGAGTGGGATTCCCAGGTCAACATTTTTGCCTGAACATTTGTTTAACCTATAGCTCCTGCCATAGCAAGCCATAAATACTTGCGGAAGGGTCAGTGTGCCGGGTTACGCGCTCTGTCCCGATGCGGGACGTTGCAGAAAGGAAGTTTCTGCGTTGGGCTTGGCCACAAAGAAGTCCGGGTGGATTTCCATGCCCAGGTCGAGGGTGGCGCGGGTGGAGGTGGGGCCGATCTGGCCGGGGCGGAAGGTCCCGGTCACCCGGCCAT
>JAEXTU010000258.1 GCA_023453335.1 Pseudomonadota bacterium
CCCCGCCCCCGGCCCCCCCCCGCGGGGGGGGGGGGCGGGGCCTCCCCTTGCGCGTTCGAGCGCGCGTCCGCCCATGTCCGACAGCACCCCCCCCGGTACGAATTCTCCCGCGGTGGCCGGCCTGGCCCGGGACCGCGCCGCGGCCCTGGCCACCATCGACAATCCCGGCGGCGGAGCGGCCCTGCCCCGCAAGCTCTCCGACGCCATGGACGCCTATTTCCGGGACCGCCTGGCCGAGGTCTGGCCGGCCGGGGCCCGGCCCCCGCAGGAGAGCCCCTTCGCGCTCCTGGCCGTGGGCGGCTACGGCCGGCGCGAGCTGTGCGTCCACTCCGACGTGGACCTGTTGGTGCTCTACGAGCGCAAGATTCCTCCCGAGGCCCTGGACCTGGCCCAGTCCCTGCTCTTCCCCCTCTGGGACCTCAAGTACGACCTGGGGCACGGGTTCCGCAGCGTGAAGGAATGCCTGGCCCTGGCCAAGGAGGACTACCAGGTTTTGGCCTCGCTCCTGGACGCCCGCCTGCTGGCCGGCCGGCCCCAGGTCATGGACGATTTCACCCGCGCCCTGGACGCCAAGGTCATCGCCAAGCGCCGGGACAAGTTCACCACCTGGCTGGCCGAGCAGAACACCGAGCGCCTGGCCCGGCACGGCGACGCCCGGGTGCTCATGGAGCCGGACATCAAGGAGGGCCTGGGCGGCCTGCGCGACTACCACCAGATCCTCTGGCTGGGCCGGGTCTGGCGCGGCGCGGGTAGCGTGGACGCCCTGGTCCGCGCCGGCCAGCTCACCGACTCCGAGGGAGCGGTGCTCAAGGACCAGGCCGGCTACCTCTTCACCGTGCGCAACCACCTGCACCTCTTGGCCGAGCGGCGCATCGACCGCCTGGACCTGGCCCGGCAGGAGCGCATCGCCGCGGCCCTGGGCTACGGCCGGGTGGAGCCCGGCAAGCCCGGCGGGGCGCGGCCGGTGGAGCGCTTCTTGGCCCGGCTGCACCGGGAGATGTCCTGGCTGCGCGCCCTGAACGGCTCGGTCTGGGCCTCCCTGCCCGGGCTATGCGCCGGCCGTCCCGCGCCCTGCACCCGCGAGGTCCTGGCCCCGGGCGTGGTGCGCCAGGGCGGGGAGCTGGCCTTCGACTGGCCGCGGGGCTATCCCGACGACGCCATGGTCCTGGCCCGCATCTTCGCGGTGTCGGCCCGCACGGGGCTGCCCGTGTCCTGGGCCGCGCGGCGGCTGGTCACCGGCCACCTCCACCTGGTCAAGGAGGAGCTGGCCGGGAGCCGGACCGCGGCCGACGCCTTCCGCGAGGTCATGGCCTCGGGCCGGGCGGCCAAGGTTCTGGAGGTCATGATGGAAACCGGCTACCTGGCCGCGCTGCTCCCGGAGTTCGGCCGGGTGCAGGACCTGGTGCAGTTCGACACCTACCACATCTCCCCGGTGGGCTGGCACACCCTGCACGCCATCGGGCACCTGGAGGAGCTGGCCGCAGGCGGCGGCGACGGGCGCATGGCCGAGTTGTGGGCCGAGGTGTCCAACCGCGAGGCCCTGCTGCTGGGCACGCTGTTTCACGACATCGGCAAGGGCCTGGGCGGCGGGCACTCGGAAAAGGGCGCGGACATCGCGGTCCGGGTGCTGGAGCGCTGGGGCGTGCCCGCCGAGGTGGCGGCCAACGTCGAATTCCTGGTGCGGCAGCACCTGCTCCTGGTGGAGATGGCCACCCGCCGCGACCTCTCGGACGAGACCGTGGTGGCCTCCTGCGCTGGGCTGGTGGGGACCCGCGAGCGCCTGGCCCAACTCCTGCTGCTCACCTGGGCGGACAGCCGGGCCACCGGCCCCCGGGTGTGGAGCGGCTGGACCGCCGGCCTGCTGGCCGAGTTGGCCACCAAGGTGCGGCACATCCTGGACCGCGGCCACCTGGCCTCGGCCCAGGCGGTGCAGCGCATCACCGCGGCCCGCGAGGTGGTGCTGGCCGGGGCCGACGGCCGGGTGCCCCGGCCGGAGCTGGAGAAGGGGCTGGAGGACATGCCCACCCGGGCTTTCCTCACCCTGGAGCCCGAAGATATCCTGGCCCATCTGGACATGGTGCGGCGGCTCGGGGCCATGGTGGAGGAGGACCGCCGGCGCAAGCCCTCCAGCGTGGCCGGCCTGGGCGTGGTGGTGTTCGCGGCCCGGGAGCGCGCCGAACCCGGCCTGTGGGAGGCCACGGTGGCCGCCCTGAACAGCCCGGTCCTGTTCTCGGCCATCGCCGGGGTGCTGGCCCTGCAGGACATCAACATCCTCTCGGCCGAGTGCTTCCTGTGGCGGGGGGGCAGGGCGGTGCATATCTTCCGGGTGGAGGGCCTGCCCGACTTTTTGACCCCGGAGGAGCTGTGGGACCGGGTGCGGCTCTCCCTGCAGGCCGCGCTCACCGGCCGGCTCTCCCTGGACTGGCGCCTGGCCGAGAAGCGCTCCTCCTTCCTCACCCGGCGCAGCTTGGAGATGCCGCCCTCGGTGGCCGTGGACAACGGGATCTCGGATTTCTACACGGTCATCGAGGTGGGGGCCACGGACCGGGTGGGCCTGCTCTACGACCTGGCCCGCACCCTGCACGAGTCGGGGCTGGCGGTGCATCTGGCCAAGGCCGCCACCTACGGCCACACGGTGGCCGACACCTTCTACGTGCGCGACGAGGGTGGCCAGAAGCTGGCGGACCCTGCGCGCATGGAGGCGCTGCGCCAGTCCCTGCTGGGCTGCCTGCGCCAGGATTTCGCCCTGGCCGGGGAATGATTTTGTCTTGAACCGGCAATTCAGCCCTTTACCCGACCCGGGGGCCTTCCCGCGATTCCTCTTCGCGTTCAAAGCGTTTTGTCTTTTTTTCTTTGGCCTTGCCAGATTCCTGGGTTCGTTGCATTATTCCGGCCGAATTGTACCCAATCGCGGGAGCAGGAAATGAACAAGCGCATATGGATTCTTGCAGCGGCCATGATTGCGGCGGTGCTGCTGGCCGGCGGCGTGGCCGCCCTGGGCATGGACCAGGGCGGGGCCGCGCTGGGATGGGC
>JAEXTU010000264.1 GCA_023453335.1 Pseudomonadota bacterium
CCGCCATCACCGACCCGGTGCTGGCCGGCCTGGTCAAGGACCTGGACCACCCGGGCGGCATGGTCACCGGCGTGTCCAACCAGATGCCCGCGGAAAAGCCCGTGGCCATGCTCAGGCGTTTCATGCCCGCCCTCAAGACCGTGGGCATCATCTATAACGCGGGCGAGATGAACTCGGTGTCCAACGTCAAGCGCATCAAGGCCGCCGCGGCCGCCCAGGGCATCGCGGTGGTGGACGCCACCGCGGCCAACTCCTCGGAGGTCACCGCCGCGGCCCAGAGCCTGGTGGGCAAGGTGGACGCGGCCTTCGTGCCCACGGACAACACCGTGGTGTCCAATTTCGAGGCCGCGGTGAAGGTCTGCCGCGCGGCCAGGCTGCCCCTGTTCTGCATGGACATCGACTCGGTGAAGCGCGGGGCCATCGCGGCCATCGCCTTCGACTACTACCAGCACGGCCGGCAGACCGGGGCCATGGTGCGCCGCCTCCTGGCCGGGGCCAAGCCCGCGGACACCCCGGTGGAGTTCCAGCAGAAGCTCACCTTCGCCGTGAACCCCAAGGCCGCCGAGGCCATGGGCTTCGCCATCCCCGAGGACATCGTGAAGTCCGCGGACAAGATCGTGGAATAGCTTCCCTCCCACCCGGCACGCCGAAAGGGCCGGTCCGGGACCGGCCCTTTTTCTTCGGCCTTCCGGCCGGTTGTCGGCATCCCGGTTCCGGCATACGCTTGTCCCGGGCTTGGCTTTCCCGCGGCATGGGGGTATGCCCCTCGTCCCTTCAGCAGAATCCCCTGGATCGTGAACCCATGAACCCCTTTGTCCTCATCCTGCTCCTGGCCGCCTTCCCGGCCCTGTCCACGGACATGTACCTGCCGGCCATCCCCACCCTGTGCAGCCTGTGGGGCATCTCCCTGGCCGCGGCCAACCTCTCGCTGGTGGCGTTCTTCGCCAGCTTCAGTGCATTTCTTTTGGTGCACGGGGCCTTGGCCGACCGCTGCGGCCGGCGGCCGGTGCTGCTGGGCGGGGTGTCGGTCTACGTGGCCGGCTCCCTGCTCTGCGCCGCGGCCGGGTCCATCGGGGTGCTGGTGTCGGCCCGGGCGGTGCAGGCCGTGGGCGCTGCCGCGGCCTCGGCCATGGCCCTGACCCTGGCCAAGGACCTCTACGCCGGCGAGCGGCGCAAAAAGCTGCTCGCCTACATCGGGGTCATCATCCCCCTGTGCCCCATGGCCGCGCCCACCCTGGGGGCGCTCATGCTGCGCCACATGTCCTGGCGGGGCATCTTCCTGGCCCAGGCCCTGCTGGCCCTGCCCGCGCTCTACGCCTCGTTCCGGCTGCAGGAGACCCTCACCGACTGCGCCACCGGCGGGGTCCGGGCCGCGGTGGGCCGCTACCGGGACCATTTCCGCAACCGGGGCTACCTGCTGTACGCCCTGTCCTTCTCGGTGGTGGGGTTCGCGTTCTTCGCCTTCATCGGCGGCTCGCCGGACATCTACATCCGCGGGTTCGGCCTGGACGAGGGCGCCTACGGGCTCTACTTCGCGTTCAACGCCCTGGGCCTGATGCTGGGGTCGCTCCTGTGCTCGCGCCTGTGCGTGGGCATCGCCTCCCACCGCATCCTCACCGCCTCGCTGGCCGGCATGCTGGCCGCGTCCGCGGCCCTGCTCCTGGGGGGCGGGGGCACGCCCTTGCGCTTCGCCGCGCCCATGTTCGCCTATTCCCTGTTCCTGGGCCTGGGCCGGCCCATCAGCAACGACATGATCCTGGAGCAGGTGTCCAAGGATACCGGGGCCGCGGCCTCGCTGCTCACCTTCTTCAACTTCATGGTGGGCGCCGCGGCCATGGAACTCATCTCCCTGGACTGGCCGTCCAAGCCCCTGGCCATCGCGGTCCTGGGGCTTCTCGGCAACGCCGTGCCCCTGTTCGCCCTGTACCGACTGCGCCGGCCGGCCTGAGCCGGCGGGTCAGGTCCGACCCCGGGCCGCACGGGGCGAATCCCGGCCGGCCCAGGCTGGCTGGTGCCGCTGACCCGGCCAGGGGGGCCGGCGGTTTTATTCCAACCAGGGGTTGGCTATTCTCCAGTCACCCCCGGCCGGCACTGGGCGAAGCCCGGCCGGCCCAGGCTGGCCCGATGCGCTGACCGGGACGGCGAAGGCCGACGGATTTATCCGAAACCAGCGAGTTGTATTTCATCAGACACGTTCGGCCGGCAAAGGGCGAAGCCCGGCCGGCTTGCCTGGCCGGGGGCGCAGGCCGGAGGGTCGAGGCTTGCCTTTTTCCCCGGCCGGGGCCACTCTGCGCCGCGAATGCGGTGTGCCGGGGAGGCAGGATGATCGAGATTCTGGGCGCGGGTGCGGTGCTGGGGCTGTCCGCGGGGCTGACCCCGGGGCCGCTGCTCACCCTGGTGGTGGCGCAGTCCCTGCGGCACGGCATGGGCGAGGGGGTCAAGGTGGCCCTGTCCCCGCTCATCACCGACCTGCCCATCATCGCGGTGAGCCTCCTGGTCCTGGCCCAGGTCGCCGGCCACGCCGCCCTGCTCGGCGCGGTGTCCCTGGCCGGTTCGGCGTTCGTGGCCCGGCTCGGCCTGGAGGGCCTGGGCTCCCGCTCCATGGCCCTGGACCCCGCGGCGGCCCGGCCCCGCTCCCTGCGCCAGGGCGTGGTGGTGAACCTGCTCTCGCCCCACCCCTACCTGTTCTGGATCACGGTGGGCGCGCCGGTGATGCTCAAGGGCTACGAGCAGAGCCCGGCCGCGGCCGCGGGCTTCCTGGCCCTGTTCTACGCCGGCCTGGTGGGGTCCAAGCTCGCGGTGGCGGTGGCGGCCGGATCCTCCCGCCGCTTCCTGGCCGGGCCGGCCTACACCTGGACCATGCGCCTGCTCGGCGCGCTGCTCCTGGCCTTCGCCGCCCTGCTCGTGCGCGACGGCCTGCGCCTGCTCGGCATCATCGCTGTTTAGCCCCTCTGCCAGAAAACCCTTCGGCTCAGGCAAGTTCCCCCGCAAGACCCGTGGGCAGGCCTTTCTCCTGAGGCCGGCAGGGACGTTTCCGCACTGACCCCGGGCGCGGCCCCATCCCGCCTCGGATGCAGCGCGACGACCCCGGCTCCCGGCTTTGCCTTTGCCCCGGGTTTCTGCTAGGGGGCTTCTGCCCGTTGTCCGAAATCCAATGTTGCAGCCCAGTTCCATGCCCCTCTTGCCCCGACTCGCCCGACTCCTGACCGGCCCCCGGCCCGAATTCGCCCCGAACGACCTGGCCCAGGCCCGGGAGGCCCTGGCCCTCGCCAACCTGGAGCGCATCCGCATCCTGCTCTGGGTGATCGTGCTGGGCACCTCCCTGCTGCTGGCCCTGGGCGTCCTGGCGGGGACCAACGCCTTCCCGCGCCTCGGCTCCCTGGCCCCGGTCCGCAACGTGGCCTGGCTGCGCGCGCTCTGGGTGGCCGCAGACCTGGCCGCCCTAGCCGCCTTGCGCCGCCTGGCCGCGCCGGGCGTCCCCGTCTCGGCCCGGGAATGGGCCGCGACCGTCGTCACCCTGGCCAACATGCTCCTGGTGGTGGCCCTCACCTGGTTCCTGTATCCCCATTTCTCGTCCGTGGACTCCTACCTGCTGGGCGTGTTCACCCTGGCCTCCTTCGTGCGCCTGGACCTGCGCCAGAGCCTCCTGGCCGTGGGCCTGCCCTTCGCCCTGGCCGTGGGCGTGGTGGCGGCGCACCACCCCGGCGTGGTGCAGACCCGCTCCAACCTCATCAACCTGTGCTTCATGACCGCCCTGGCCTTCGCGGTCATGCGCTCCCTGCACGCCGCGGCCCTGCGCGGCGAGGCGCAGCAGTTCGTCATCGCGCGGCAGAATGCGGAACTGGAGCGCCAGGCCCTGACCGACTCCCTGACCGGCCTGGCCAACCGCCGCGCCCTGGACCTGGGCCTGGAGCGGGAATGGAAGCGGGCGGACCGGGAGGACCGGCCCCTGTCCGTGCTCATCCTGGACATCGACCACTTCAAGGCCTTCAACGACGCCTGCGGGCACCCGGCAGGCGACGCCTGCCTGCAGCTGGTGGCCCGCTGCCTGGAGCAGCGGCTTCGCCGTCCCGGCGACCTAGCCGCGCGTCAGGGGGGCGAGGAATTCGCGGTGCTCCTGCCGGACACCGACCTGGCCGGGGCCCTGGCCGTGGCCGAGGACATCCGCGGCAAGATATCCGCCCTGGACCGCGCCCACCCGAGCTCGCCCCTGGGCCGGCTCACCGTGAGCCTGGGGGCGGCCTGCCGCCGGCCAGGCCAGGGCGGAACCCCCGAAGGCCTGCTGGCCGAGGCGGACCAGGCGCTCTACAAGGCCAAGGCCGCCGGCCGCAACCGGGTGGCCGCCGCCGGCGCCCCCCCCCGCGGCTAGGCCGCATCCCCGGCGCACCGCTCTTGCGCAGAGCAGAATATGCGCAACTCCCGCATGCTCCCGGCCTTTGCCGCGCTCCTGGTCCGCGACGGCCTGCGCCTGCTCGGCGTCATCGGGGCCTAGTCCGTCGCCTGCGCCGCCCGCCGGCCCACCCGAATCCGGCCGGCCCTTCCCCCGCCCCGGGCTTCGTGCTACGCTTTCTGCAAACTTCCTTGCAGGAGAACGCCATGCAGTACGCCGCCCTCGGCAAGACCGGCCTCGTCGTGTCCCGCCTGGCCTTCGGGGCCATGACCTTCGGCCAGGGCACCCTGGTGGGGGAACTCAAGACCCGCATCGGCCAGGCCCAGGCCACCCGCATGGTCAAGGCCGCCCTGGACGCGGGCATCAACTTCTTCGACACCGCGGACATGTACACCGCGGGCCAGTCCGAGACCATGCTCGGCAAGGCCCTGGGCAAGCGCCGGCCCGAGGTGGTCCTGGCCACCAAGTGTGGGTTCCGCAGCGGCGAGGCCCTCAACGCCGCGGGCCTGAGCGCCGGGTACGTGCTCAGCTCCATCGACAAGAGCCTGGCCCGCCTGGGCACCGACTACATCGACCTGTATTTCCTGCACGTGCCCGACCCCTTCACCCCGCTGGAGGAAACCGCCCGCGCCCTGGAGACGGCGGTGCAGGCGGGCAAGGTGCGCCACGTGGGGGTGTCCAACTACCCGGCCTGGAAGGCCCAGAAGCTCCTGGGCATCCAGCAGGCCAGGGGCTTCGCGCCGGCGAGCGCCATGCAGATGTACTACTCCCTGCTCGGCCGCGACCTGGAGCACGAGATCGTGCCCTTCCTGCACGACTCCGGCCTGGGGCTCATGGCCTGGAGCCCCCTGGCCAGCGGGTTCCTCTCGGGCAAGTACACCCGCAAGAACCCGGTGCCCAAGGACGCGCGGCGGGCCAAGTTCAATTTCCCGCCCATCGACCTGGACAAGGGCTATGCGGTGGTGGAGGCCCTGGGCAAGATCGCCAAGCGGCGCAAGGTCGCGGTGGCCGCGGTGGCCCTGGCCTGGGTGCTGGCCAGGCCCTTCGTGACCAGCGTGCTGGTGGGGGCCAACTCCGAGGAGCAACTCGCCGCCAACCTGGCCGCAGCTGACCTCGTCCTGAGCCCGGACGAGGTGGCCGGCCTGGACGCCCTCACCGCCCCTGCCCCCACCTACCCCGGCTGGTTCCAGCCCCTCGGCATGGACGCGGCCAAGGTGAAGGCGCTGGGGCGGAGGTAAGGCGCTCGACATTCCCGCCGGCCTGGGGTAGGGGGCCGACCCATGCCGTTACGCACCTTTCTCCGCGCCAAGATCCACCGGGCCACGGTCACCGCCGCGGACCCGGACTACGTGGGCTCCATATCCGTGGATTCCAAGCTGCTGGCCGCCGCGGGCATCGCGCCCTTCGAGCAGGTGGACGTGTACAACGTGGACAACGGGGAGCGCCTGACCACCTACGCCATCGAGGGCGAGCCCGGCCAGATCTGCCTGAACGGCGCGGCCGCGCGCAAGGCCGAGCCCGGCCAGCGGGTCATCATCGCGGCCTACGCCCTGCTCCGGGACGACGAGGTGGGGGTGCACGTGCCGCGCATCGTCATCTGCGGCCCGGGCAACGTCATGCTCTCCCGGCAGTAGCCAGCTTCCGCACCGCCCGCAGCCGCCACGCGCCCTCGGCCGTGTAGAGCACCACCCCGGCCCAGATGCAGGCGAAGGTCAGGGCGTGCGCCGGGCCGAAGGGCTCGCCGTAGGCCAGCACGCCCAGCAGGAACATGCCGGTGGGACCCAGGTACTGGAGCACGCCCAGCGTGGTCAGGGTGATGCGCCGCGCGCCGAAGGTGAAGGCCAGGAGCGGCACGGTGGTCACCGCCCCGGCCCCGGCCATGAGCAGGTCCAGGCCGGGACCCAGGTGGAGAAACCCGCCCTGCCCGTGCAGCCACAGCCAGGCCAAATAGCCGGCCGCGGGCAGGGTGAGCACCCCGGTCTCCACGAACAGCCCGGGCAGGGAGCCCAGGCTCATGAGCTTGCGCACCATGCCGTAGACCCCGAAGGTCACGGCCATGCCCAGGGCCAGCCAGGGCACCGCGCCGTGCGCCGCCACCTGCACCGACACCCCGGCGGCGGCCAGGGCCACGGCCAGGACCTGCACCGGCCGCAGCCGGTCCCGGAAGAAGACCACCCCCAGACAGACGTTGACCAGGGGGTTCAGGTAGTAGCCCAGGCTGGCCTCCAGCACCTGGCCGGAGTTCACCGCATAGATGTAGAGGAACCAGTTCACCCCGATGAGGCTGCTGCTCACGGTGAGCAAAAGCAGGTCGCGGCGGGAGCGCAACGCGGCGCGCACCTCGACCAGCCCGCCCCGGGGCAGCAGGAGCAGGGCGGTGACCACCTGGGACCAGACCACCCGGTGGCAGATGATCTCGAAGGCCGGCACCGCGGCCATGGCCTTCCAGTAGACGGGCAGGAGCCCCCAGGCCAGGAAGGCGAAGCCCGCGGCCAGGACCCCGGAGAAATGCTGCTTGTCGGTCATGCATCGCGCCCCCTCGCGCGAGGAGCGGATTCTGCTCCCAAACCCCGGCGTTGCAAAGGGGAATATGGCGGTCACGGAGTGCGGCCACCGGTTGACGGATGTAACCCCAGAGGTTACGTTCTCAACCAGAGAACATCTGGCAGTCTTGCCTGGATTGCCCAACAGAAGGATACCTCTATGCGCCAACGAACCCGCCGCCCCACCCTGCCCGGGGAGGCCCTGCGCACCCTGTACATGGAGCCGCTGGGCCTGACCGTGACCGCCCTGGCCGCTGACCTCGGAATCTCGCGCAAGACCCTGTCCAAGGTACTCAACGGCCGCGGGACCGTGACCCCGGACATGGCCCTGCGCCTGTCCCGGGCCTTCAACACCACCCCCCACGTCTGGCTCAACCTCCAGCGCGCCTGCGACCTCTGGACCGCGGAGCACGCCGAGACCGGGTGGGACAAGGTGGCGATGGTGGCGGGGGTCGAGGCGGCCGACCGGCCCGGCGCAACTGCGTGACCGCCGGCCGGCATGATCAAGACCTTCGCCCACAAGGGCCTCGAAGACTTCTTCTACGACGGGACGCTGCGCGGCATCTCGGCCAAGCATGCCCGGCGTCTGGGCGTCATCTTGGCCTTCCTGGCCGCGGCGGACGTGATCGGGGCCATGGGGTTCCCGGGGTCGGGCCTGCATCCGCTCAGGGGTGAGCGCAAGGGATTCTGGGCGGTGAAGGTGTCGGGCAACTGGCGGGTGGTGTTCCGGTTCGCAAACGGCGACGCCTTTGACGTGAATTACCTGGACTATCACTAGGCTGTCCCCTCCCGGGACGTCCTTTCCCATCTCCCCGTTGACAGCCCAGGCCCCGGTGGGTAGAAGGGTCTTCCTCTTGGACGTGGGGCTGTAGCTCAGTTGGGAGAGCGCTTGAATGGCATTCAAGAGGTCAAGAGTTCAATTCTCTTCAGCTCCACCAGACTGCACGCCACGGGGTTGCCGGGAAACCGGCGACCCCGTTCTCTTTTCGCCGGCCGCCTGAACCCAAAAGGCGCTCTTCCCGACCTTCGCATCCAGGCCTGAACCAGGACGCCCACCATGCGCACGCGCCCCACCATCTGCCCCTACGACTGCCCCACCACCTGCGGCCTGCTCGCCACCACCGACGGGACCCGCATCCTCGGCGTGGCCGGCGACCCCGGCGACCCCGTCACCCGCGGCCTCATCTGCCAAAAGATGCAGCGCTACGAGAAGTCCATCCACTCCCCGAAGCGCATCCTCACGCCCCTGCGCCGGACCGGCGACAAGGGCGCGGGCCAGTTCGCCCCCATCTCCTGGGATGAGGCCGCGGCCACCATCGCGGCCCGCTGGCGACAAGCCCTGGCCGAGCACGGGCCGGACTCCATCCTCCCGGTGTACTATTCCGGGGTGATGAGCCTCATCAACCGCAACTGCGGTGACGCCCTGTTCAACAAGATGGGCGCCTGCTCCCTGGTCAAGACCCTCTGCGCCTCGGCCAAGAGCGCGGGCTACGCCGCGGTCATGGGCAGCACCGGCTGCCTGGACCCGCGGGAGCTGCGCCACAGCGATTTCCACCTGGTCTGGGGCTGCAACCTGAAGGCCACCCGGCTCCAGAGCCTCCCGGACCTGGCCCAGGCGCGCAGGGGCGGCACGCGCGTGGTCCTGGTGGAGAGCTACGCCGGGGAGATGGCGGCCCACTGCGACCAGGTGGTCCTGGTCACCCCGGGCACCGACGGGGCCCTGGCCCTGGCCATGATGCACGTGCTGCTCGCCGAGGGCCTGGCCGACCTCGACTTCCTGCACGCGGAGAGCACCGGATTCCCGGAGTTCGCGGCCAGCCTGGCCACCGCGACCCCGGCCTGGGCCGCGGGCATCACAGGGGTCCCGGCGGAAACCATCGCGGCCCTGGCCCGGGAGTTCGGCCGGGCCAGCGCCCCGGCCATCACCCTGGGCAGCGGCAATTCCCGCTACGGCAACGGGGGCATGACCGTCCGGCTCATCACCATATTGTCCGCGTTCACCGGGGCCTGGAAGCGCCCAGGCGGCGGGCTGTGCGGGTGCTCCCCGGGCGGCGGGCCGTACGTGGACCTGGCCCGCATCACCCGCCCGGACCTGCGGGAGAACACCCCCCGCCGGGTCAACATCAACCGGCTGGCCGCGGCGCTGGCCGGCGAGGAAGGGCAGGCCCCCATCCGCTGCCTGCACGTATACGCCAGCAATCCGGTGGCCTCCATCTGCCACCAGCAGGGCATCCTGCGCGGCCTGCGCGACCCCGGGCTGTTCACCGTGGTGCACGAGCGGTTCATGACCGACACCGCGCGGTACGCAGATATCATCCTGCCCGCCACCTTCTCGGTGGAGGATACGGACTGCTACGCGTCCTACGGATACTGCTCCTTCGGCACGGCCTACCCGGTGATCCCCGCGCCGGGCCAGTGCAAGAGCAACTGGGACATCTTCTGCCTGCTGGCCCAGGCCATGGGCTACCCGGACAGCCACTTTGCCCGCCCTGCCGAGGACCTGCTGGAGGAGCTCCTGGCCCACCCCCAGGCCGGGCTGGCGGGCATCTCCGCGGAGCAGTGGCAGACCCTGCGCCAGGGCGGGATCATCTCCACCCCCTTTGCCGACCATACCGCCTGGAAGACGCCCTCGGGCACCCTGGAGATCGTGAACCCCGCCCTGGCCGAGCCCCTGCCCGGCTACCGGGAGCCGCACGGCGGGTCCCAGCCCCTGCGGCTCATCGCCGCGCCCAGCTCCAAGACCCTGAACTCCATCTTCCTGGAGCGCGAGGAGCTGGTGGCCCGGCGCGGCCCCATGACCCTGGCCCTGCACCCCGAGGACGCGGCCCGGCGCGGCATCGCCGACAACGACCCGGTCATCGCGTCCAACGACCTGGGCGAGGTGGCCTTCGCCGCCCGGGTGACGCCCCTGGTGGCCCGGGGCGCGGCGGCCGCGGTGGGGGTGTTCGCCTCCCGCCAGTCCGCCAACGGCAACCTGGTCAACACCCTGCACCACGAGCGCCTCTCGGACATCGGCGAGGCCACCACCCTCAACGACAACACCGTCGAGGTGCGCAAGGCGTAGCGTGCCCCCGCTGTCCAGTCGGCAAAGAAAAACGCCGGCCGCGGGCCGGCCGTTTTGTTTGGG
>JAEXTU010000322.1 GCA_023453335.1 Pseudomonadota bacterium
ACAGGGATGACACCCCGCCGGTCCTTCCCCAGGGGGCCGGCGGCCGGAAACCACGGAGTTTCCTCCCTCCCCACAGTGGCCGGAGCCGGGGAGGCGGCCCGCGGGCGCAACCTCCAACCCAGCGGAGGAGGGCCGCCTCCCAGGCCCGGCCCGAAATGAACCCCTTGACCGGTGGGGCGAGAACCGGTTAGCGGAGGGTGCGATGAGGATGCGACGGGTGCGACGGAACATGTTCGAAGACAGGTCGGCGCGGCGCTTGCGGGCGCGGCGGCAACTCATCGTGGTGCTCGTGGCCCTGCTTGCCGTGGGCTGGTTTTTCCTCGCCAGTTCCCGTCAGGTCGAGCAACTGCACGAGATGGAGGCCGTGGACACCGAGGTCGCCGAGGACGCGGTGGCCGAGTCCTGCTCCCCGGGCGTGGTCAGCGCCAGCCTGTCCCCCTCCCAGAACGCAGCGCCCTGCGAGAAGGTCGAGGACGACACGGTCAGCCCGGGCGACACCGCCTCCATCCTGCTCGGCGAAGCCCTCTCCCCCTACGAGTTGCACACCCTGCTGGAGCAGGTCAGGCCGGTTTATCCCCTGTCTCGGCTCAAGGCCGGCCAGCCCTACCTGCTCAAGACCGTGGACGGGGCCTTCACCCGCTTCGAATACGAGATCGACGACAACGAGCGGCTCATCGTGGAGCGCAAGGGCGACGGCTTCACCGCCCGGCGCGAGGCCATCAAGTACGAGCTGAGGCCGTCCACGGTGGCCGGCCGCATCACCTCCTCCCTGTGGTCGGCGGTGACCTCCATCAACGAGAACCCGACCCTGGCTGTGCGCCTGTCGGAAATCTTCGCCTGGGACATCGACTTCATCCGCGACCTCCAGCCCGGCGACACCTTCAAGGTCATCGTGGACAAGCGCTTTCGCGAGGGCCAGTTCGTGGGCTACGGCGAGATCAAGGCCGCCCAGTTCGTGAACCAGGGCGACGCCTACGAGGCCTTCCTCTACCGGGACAAGGACGGTGACGCCAACTACTTTGACGCCTCGGGCCGCAACCTGCGCAAGGCCTTCCTCAAGGCCCCGCTCAAGTTCACCCGCATCTCCTCGGGGTTCACCACCCACCGGCTGCACCCGGTGCTGGGCATTGTCCGCGCCCATCCGGCCATCGACTACGCCGCGCCCTCGGGCACCCCGGTGCACGTGATCGGCGACGGCACGGTGGTGGGCAGGGGCTGGGACAACGGTGGCGGCAACTACGTGAAGATTCGCCACGCCAACAACTACGAGACCACCTACATGCACCTCAAGGGCTTTGCCCGGGGCCTGGGCCAGGGCCAGCGGGTGCACCAGGGCCAACTCATCGGCTACGTGGGCATGACCGGCCTGGCCACCGGCCCGCACCTGGACTTCCGCATGAAGATCGCCGGGAACTACGTGAACCCCCGCACCATCAAGTCCATCCCCGGGGAGCCCATCCCGGCCAAGCTCATGGCCGCGTTCAAGGCCCAGGTGGCATCCCTCAAGAACGCCCTGTCCCGCACCGGCGATCTCCTGGCCCAGGCGGAAGGCGACGCGAAGAAGTCCCCTGCCATCAGGAATTAGTGTCCGTAACCAGGCAGTTTAAAATCTTAGGGCTTGGCCTGCTCCGGAGCCGGGCATGAGCCACACCTCCCGTGCCTCCCTGTCCCCCGGCGTGTTCTACGGCCGGCAGCAGCCTCCGGTGCCCGAGCACGGCGGCCGCCTGCCCGTGGCCCTGGCCTTCCCGGCCCCGCGCCGCCTGGCGCTCTCCACCCTGGGCTGGCAGGCGGTGTTCCGGCTCTTGGCCAACGTGCCCACCCTGGCCGTGGAGCGGGCCTTCCTGGACTCGGAGGAGGAGCCTCCCCGGGCCTGCGACTCGGGCCGGCCCCTGGACCGGTTCCCGGTCCTGGCCGTGAGCCTGAACGTGGAGGACGAGCTGCGCTCCCTGGCCCTGCTCCTGCGCCTGGCCGGGGTGCCGCAGCGCCGCGTTGAACGGCCGGATTGGCCCCTGGTCCTGGTGGGCGGGCCGCTCGCCTTCCTGAACCCGGCCCCGCTCCTGCCCGCCGCGGACCTCATCTTCGCGGGCGAGGCCGAGGCCGGCCTTGCCGACCTGCTCGACGCGATGGCCCGGCTGGCCCTGGCCGGCGCGCCCAAGCCTGAGGTCCTGGCCGCCCTGGCCCGGCGGCCCGGGGTCCTGGTCCCGGGCCTGACCCCGCTGCCCGCGCGCCGGGCCGTGGACCTGGGGGCCACGCCGGCCCTGCCCGCGCCCGCGGCCTCGTCCTTCGTGTCCCCGGAGACCGAGTTCCGGGACATGTTCCTGCTGGAGGTCAACCGCGGCTGCCCGCACGGCTGTCGCTTCTGCGCCGCGGGCTACCTCTACCGGCCGCCCCGCCAGGCCGAACTGGCCGTGCTGCAATCCCAGGTGGAGGAGGCCGAACCGGCCAAGGTGGGGCTGGTGGGCACCGCGCTCACCGACTGGCCGGACCTGCTGCCCTTCCTGCACTGGCTGCACGAACGGCGCATCGCCTTTTCCCTGTCCTCCCTGCGCGCCGACCGCCTGACCCCGGAGCTGCTCGGGTTCCTGCGCCGCACCGGGGCGCGCTCCCTGACCCTGGCCCTGGAGGGACCCAGCCGCCGCCTGCGCCAGGCCGCGGGCAAGCGCCTGGACGAGGCCGCCATGCTGGCCGCCCTGGAAGAGGCCGCCCGGCTCCAGTACAACCACGTGAAGCTCTACTTCATCGCCGGCTGGCCGGGGGAGACCGACGCGGACCTGGACGAGCTGGCCCCCTTCCTGGCGGACATCAAGGCCGCCCTGGACCGCGGCCGCGGCAAACGTAAATCTGGTGTCGAACGGGTCACGCTCTCGGCCTCCTGCCTGGTGCCCAAGCCCTGGACCCCGTTCCAGTGGGCGCCCATGGCCGGCGAGGAGGCCTTGAACCAGTCCCTGGCCCGGTTCCGGGCCGCGGTGAAGCCGCTCAAGGGATTCACGGCCAAGACCGAGTCCCCCTTTGCCGCCCGTTTGCAAGGCCTGTTGGCCCGGGGCGGGGAGGACGCCTGGGACCTGGCCTGCGCCGCGGCCGAACCCGGCGTGACCTGGCGCAAGGCCCTGGCGGAATGGGCCGGCGACCCGGCCGCCGTCCTGGACCGGGAGCGGGCCAAGGACGAGTCCTTCCCCTGGGAGTGCGTGGACATCGGGGTGAGCCGCGTCCATCTCTGGGAGGAGTGGGAGAAATACCGCGCGGGCACCGCCTCGCCCGCCTGCCCGGCCGGCAAGAGCGGGGCGGACACGCCCTGCGGGTCGTGTACGCGGTGCGGGGTTGGGGAGTGGCTGGCGAAATAAACGCGGTAAACCGCGTTTATTTCGTATACGCCCGCCAGAGCAGGAATCCGCCGATGAGCATGAGCGGCACCGAGAGGAGCTGGCCCATGGTGAGCCAGTTGAAGGCGATGTAGCCGAGCTGGGGGTCGGGCTGGCGCACGAACTCCACCGAGAAGCGGAAGCAGCCGTAGAGCAGGGCGAAGAGCCCGCCCACCGCGCCCGCCGGGCGCTTCTTGCTCGAGAACATCCAGACGATGGTGAAGAGGGCCACGCCCTCCAGGCCGGCCTCGTAGAGTTGCGAGGGATGGCGGGGGACGATGCCGCCGCCCGGGAAGACCATGCCCCAGGGCAGGTCCGTGGGCCGGCCCCAGAGCTCGCCGTTGATGAAATTGCCCATGCGGCCGGCCAGCAGGCCCAGGGGGCACAGGGGGACCAGGAAGTCGGCCACCTGCATGAAGCTGCGGCCGGTCTTGCGGCCGAACCACCACAGACAGAGGCAGATGCCGGCCAGGCCGCCGTGGAAGGACATGCCGCCCTTCCAGATTTCGAGAATGGTGACGGGCTCGGCCAGGAACAGGGGCAGGTCGTAGAAGAGCACGTAGCCCAGGCGCGCGCCCACGATGAGCCCGAACATGCACAGGGCCACCAGGTCGTCCACCTCGCGGGCGTCCCAGCCCGAGCCGGGCCGGGAGGCGCGCACGCGGCCCAGGGTCCAGCCCGCGGCAAAGCCGAGCATGTACATGAGGCCGTACCAGCGCACAGCCAGGGGGCCGATGCGCAGGGCCACGGGGTCGAATTCGGGATGGAGCAGCATGGCGCTGCCCAGTATCACCAGGCGGCGCGGGTGTCCAGCAAGACGCCGGCGCTCCCCACGTCCACCGGCCGGGAGAAGAGGTAGCCCTGGGCGAATTCGCAGTCCAGGCCCTTGAGGGAGTCCATCTGCTCGGGGGTTTCCACGCCCTCGGCCACCACGTCCATGCCCAGGGTGTGGGCCAGGCTGACCACCGACTGGACGATGCCCAGGTTCTCGGCCTGGTCGGCCATGCCGGACACGAAGGAGCGGTCGATCTTGAGGGTGTCCACCGGGAACCGGTTCAGGTAGGACAGGGAGGAGTAGCCGGTGCCGAAGTCGTCGATGGAGAGCCGCACCGAGAGGTCGCGCAGCTGCTTGAGCAGGGAGGAGGCGGCCTCGGCGTTCTGCATGACCACGCTCTCGGTGATCTCCAGCTTGAGGGACTGGGCGGGCAGGCCGGTCTTGCGCAGGGTGCGCTCCACCTGGTCCACCAGGTTGGCGTGGTTGATCTGGGCCGCGGAGAGGTTCACGGACATGGTCAGGCCGCGGTCGGGGTTCTTCTGGTTCCAGCGGGCAAGCTGGGTGCAGGCCTGGTCCAGGACCCAGGAGCCCAGGGGCAGGATGAGCCCGGTCTCCTCGGCCAGGGAGATGAAGTCCACGGGCGGGATGAGGCCCTTCAGGGGGTGCAGCCAGCGCACCAGGGCCTCGAAGCCGGTGAGCCGGCCGTCGGCCAGGGACACGATGGGCTGGTAGTGGAGCAGGAACTCGCCGCGGTCCAGGGCGCGGCGCAGGTCGCCCTCCAGGTTCAAGAGGCGCATGGCCTGGGCGTGCATCTGGGAGCTGAAGATCTTGAACTGGCTCTTGCCGGCCTTCTTGGCGCGGTTCATGGCGATGTCCGCGTCGCGCAGGATCTGTTCGGACGAGGTGTCGTGCTCCGAGCCCAGGACCACGCCGATGCTGGCCGAGGTGAAGACCTCGTGCTCGTCGATGCTCACCGGCTCGGACAGGGCCTCGCGGATGCGCTTGGCCACGCCGATGGCCTGGCGAGGGGCGGTGAGGTCGTCCAGGAGCACCGCGAACTCGTCGCCGCCGAAGCGGGCCACCGAGTCGTTGCCGCGCAGCTCCAGGGTGAGCTTGCGGGCGATGTTGCGCAACAGCTTGTCGCCGCGGGAGTGGCCCAGGCTCTCGTTGACCACCTTGAAGCGGTCCAGGTCCAGGAAGAGCACGGCGTAGCGATAGTCCTTGCTGCGCCGGGCGCGGGTCAGGACCTGGGTGAGGCGGTCCATGAACAGGGCCTTGTTGGCCAGGCCGGTCAGGTTGTCGTAGAAGGAGCGGCGGGCCAGTTCGTCCTGGGCCTGGCGGCGGGCGGTCACGTCCTCCAGGGTGCCCTCGTAGAAGGCGATGTTGCCGTCCTTGTCGCGCACGGCGCGGGCGTTCTCGCTGATCCAGATGAGGGCCCCGTCGCGGCGGCGGACCTGGGACTCCAGGTTGCCCACGGTCCCGTCCTTGTGCATGAGGCGCAAGAACTCGGTGCGGCGGTCGGACTCTGCATAGAGGGCTGCGGCATCAGCGACTTCCCGCATGAGCTGCTCGGGGGATTCGTAGCCGAAGATCCGGGCCAGGGCAGGGTTGGCGTTGATGAACCGGCCCCCGGGCGTGGACTGGTAGATGCCCTCCATGGCGTTCTCGAAAATGGAGCGGTACTTCTGCTCCGCCTTGGCCAGGGCGGCCACTGCGATCTTGCGTTCGGTGATCTCGGCCTTGAGTTTGGTGTTGACCGCCAGAAGGTGGGCGGTGCGGCGCTCCACCTGGGTTTCCAGGTCCGCCAGGCGTGCCTGGGCCGAGCAATCCTGGGTGATGTCCTCCAGGGTGGCCAGGTAGGTTTCCGGGGATCTGTCGCTCAGGCGGGTGAGGGTGAGGCGGACCCGCACGGGGTCGCGGCCGGGCACGGCGATGGAGGTCTCCAGGCGCATGCCGTGCCGGGGGCCGGAGTCCTGCAATTCCTGCATGCCGCCGCCCGGGAACAGGGCGTCGCAGAGGTGCAGGCCGGTGGCGTGCTCCAGGCCGGTCAGGCTGTGGAAGGCGGGATTGGCGCTCAGGATGGAGGCCCGGCTGTCCAGGACGGCCAGGCCGACGTGCAGGGCGTCGATGACCGCCGCCGCATCCACGGCTGTTGAACGTGCTTCGCGCACGGCGACCTCAAGGCCGGAGGAACGCGGCATGCTCCCGACATCCTGTCGTTGAAGTCATCGAAACCCCCCGGAAAAAGGATATACTCGTTTCCCGTGGAAAAGTAAAACCGCCCGCCGCGCTGCCCAGGACCGGCGGCGCGGGGACGGCTTTTTCCTCCCGTGCAAACGAGGAATCCCCCGGGGTCGGAATCATCCCTTGGCCAGCCAGGTGCGGATGCCGGCGCACTCCTCGGCCCACTGGGGGGACAGGCGCAGGCGCACGAACCCGGCGAACACGTGGTCCAGGAAGCCCAGGGCCTTATCCAGGAGGAAGACGCGCTCCAGGAACAGGGCGTCGGGATCGTCGCCCTCCTCGGTCTTGGTTTCCACCTTGGGGGTCTTGAACCCGGACAGGGAGAAGTCCTCGGCCTTGACCGTGGCCTGCCAGGCCTCGGCATCGCGCTCGATGCGCAACAGGGCGCGGCTGACCTTCTTGCCCATGGACAGGCCGAGCCGGGCCTCGCGCAGCTCGGACATGCGGCCGGACACGGTGGCGGTCTCCAGGCTCTCGCCCTCGCCGCCCTGCACGGACACGCGCTGCTCCACGAACAGGCCGAAATCCAGGTTGTCGGGGCCGGCGAAGATGCCGCCCTTGGACTCGCTCTTGTACCACAGCCAGGTCAGGAACTCGCGGCCCAGGGCCGCGTCCTGGGCCTGGCCGATGTAGGCGTCTTCCATGGTATGTCCTTATAAAAATATCTAACGATATTTTTTAGTTATACAAAGACGGTGGGCTCGAGGTTGTCCAACTCGCGGGCGCGGGCGTCGCCGAGCACGTCCAGGGCCAGGCGGGTGGGGGTGAGGGGCTCCAGGTGGAGGTTGAAGGACAGGGTGAAGTGGTCCTCGAACAGGGAGCGCAGCTTGGGGGTGGTGGAGCCCAGCCAGATGACCCCGGTCTGGGTGTTCCAGACCACCTCGAAGGTGGCGGGGATGGGCAGGGTGCGGGCCATGAGCCTCAGCTTCACCTGCTCGCGCAGCTCCTTCTTGCGCTCCCGGGACACGAACTTGCGGCCGGCCTCCTGGGCCTTGCGCTCTTCCTCGCGCAGGGCCAGGAGGAAGTGCTTCTTGTACACCGCGGGCGGGACCCGGCGGGTGTCCAGGCGCAGGGCAAAGGCCAGGTACGCGCCTTTCTGGGGCGGGGCCTCGCGCCAGAAGGGGTCGAGCATGTCCTCGAAACTGACCCAGCCGAAGGAGCGCTCGGCAGCAGTGCCGTCGATATCCTGAAAGGCGTGCTTCGGGTTCTTGAGGCGGTCGGCCACCTCGGCCCAGAGGGTGTCGGGCACGGGCTCGGTGATGCGGTAGCGGGTGAAGGCCGCCGCGCCGGCGAGAAAACCCATGAGCGCCTCCTGTCCCCGGGTTTCCCCGGGCGATGATTTGGGGTAGGGTGGATGGACGGAAGGGACCTCATACCCGCCATCCCGGCCGGGGGCAAGCCTGCCTCCGGCGGCTCGCCCGGGGCGGGCTGGGGCCGCCCGGCCCATCCGCAAGGAGCCGACATGCCCACCTACACCGGCATCAACCACCTGGCCATGGCCACCGGGGACATGGACGCCACGGTCCGCTACTGGCGCGACCTCTTGGGCATGCGCCTAGTCCTGGGCCTGGGCCAACCGGGCTACCGCCATTATTTCTTCGAGATATCTCCCAACGACATGATCGCGTTCTTCGAGTGGCCGGGAGTGGAGCCCCTGGAGGAGAAGGACCACGGGGTGCCGGCCAAGGGGCGGTACGCGTTCGACCACGTGTCCTTCGGGGTGGCGGGGGAGGACGACCTGTGGGAGGTGAAGGATCGGCTGGAGGCGGCCGGGGAGTGGGTGTCCGAGGTGGTGGACCACGGGTTCATCCACTCCATCTACTGCTTCGACCCCAACGGCATCGCCATCGAGTTCAGCGCGCCCCAGGCTGCGGCGGACGTGCGCGTCCATCCCACCATGGCCGACACCCATCCCTCGGCAGTGACCCTGGAGGGGCCGGAGCCCCGGCCCACGTGCTGGCCCCGGCCCACCCCCACCCCGGCCGGCGAGCGCGCGGTGTATCCCGGCGAGGGCGAGGTGGTGCTCAGCCGCCTGGGCAAGCCCTGGAAGTAACTGCGCCGCGGCCTCAGCTGCGCAGGGCGCGCTGCACGAGGTAGTAGGAGCGGGAGAGATGCTGCGCCTGGGCCGCGGCGTCGATCTTCTTCAGGTCGGACTCGCGCAGGGTGATGTTCACCCGTACGGTGCGGCTTTCCTCGGGGTCGTCCACGTGGACCACGATGAAGGCCGCGGCGTTTTCGGCGAACTCATGGGTGCGCGCCTGGTCGAGGGGCATGGGCTCGGGGATGGCCTCGCCGAATTCCCGCAGGGTGGCGATGTGCCCGGCCAGGGCCTCCTGGGCCATGCGTCCGGCCTGGTCCAGAGTCGCGCCGGCGGTGACGCAGCCCGGAAAGTCCGGGAAGTTCACGCCGAAATCGCTGGCCGCGTCCTTGTGAATGATGCCGATGTAGCTCGCCATGGCTCCTCCTCAGCGCAGGGACAGGCCCGACTGCCGCTCGATGCTTTTGAGCGTGCCCGGGGGCAGGTCTTTCTTGGGGTGCGGGACGGTGGTGATGCCGGGCCGGGACGGGTGCCGGAAGTGCCAGTGGTCGCCGGTCGTCCGGACGTGCTCCCACCCCGCGGTCTTGAGCGCCTTGATGACCTGCCGGCTGTCCACGCCAGTTCAATACACACGTAGTGTGTATTCGTCAAGGCCGGGTCTTCCTTTTCCGGCGCGATCAACAATCGAGCGCGGTTTTGGGTGCGGGGGAGGGGAGAGCCCCCTCCCCTCCCGGTTCTTCCTACAGGTCCAGTGGCGGCAGGGCGTCGGGCCGGGGGGGGCGGCCGGAGGCGACCTGGTAGGTGAACTTGACCACGTTCCAGGCGTCGGCCAGGACCGGGGGCAGCAGGCCGGACGGGCCGGAGTCCGTGGCCTCGGCGTCGGCGTCGAGGATGGAGGCGAGGATGGACCGGTGGTCCTTCCGGCCCTTGGCCGCGGCCAGGGCGGCGGCCAGGTGGCGGGCCGCGGCCTTGGGGTCCTCGGTGAAATGGCAGGCGCGGGCCACGTGGGCGTGCAGGCTGTGCCCCACGGGCAGGGTGGACTCGGCCTGGACGTAGAGGCGGGCGGCTTCCGCAAAGAGTCCCTTGCGCAGGAGGCGGTTGGCGGCCTCCAGGAAGGGGTTGGTCATGCCGGGGTTCTCGGCCATGACCTCGGCCAGGACCTTGCGGGCCTCCTGGAAGCGGCGCTGGCGGGCGAGGACCTCGGCGGCCTGCTGCAGGTAGGAGCGGTGCAGATCGGGCCGGCCCTTGTCCTTCCAGGCGTGGGCCAGGCCGATGTAGGCCTCGGCGAGCAGGGAATCGAGGGTCAGGGCGCGGTTGAACGCGGCGATGGCCTGGTCCAGGCGGCGGGCGGCCAGGTGGGCGAGGCCCTGCTGGTAGAGGTCGATGGCCTGCTCCTTGGGCTGGGCCACGGCCTTGGCCAGGGCTGCGGCCTTTTCGGCGCGGCGGGCGTCGGCTTCCTGACGCACCCGGGCCAGGGCGGCGCGGCGGGCGGCGTCGCGGTTCTTGCCGGCGAAGGCCAGCTTGAGTTGCTGGGCCAGGGCCGCGCGGGAATAGGGGCGGATGAGGTAGCCCGAGCTGCCCGCGGCCACGGCGCGCAGCACGTCGGCCTCGGCGTTGGCGGTGCTGGCCAGGAGCACGGGCAGGCCCACCAGGAGCGGCCGGGAGCGGACCTTGGCCAGCAACTCCAGGCCGGTCATGTCCTCCAGGCCATCGCCAACTACAACTAGGGCGACGAATTCCTTGTCCAGGAGCTCCAGGGCCTCGCGGCCGGTGCTGACGGTGCGGGTGAAGGCAAAGCCGGCCTCGCGCAGGAAGGCGCGGTCCACGCCGGCCTCGGCGCGGTCGCCGTTGGCGAGCACGGCCAAGGGGGTGGCGGTTTCAGTGTCGGCCATGGTGTCCTCCGACCCCTCCCCAAGGGTCTTCACCCCTGTTATCGGACGGCTGCGGCGATGCTTTAGCCCATCCGGCAGAACGTTCCGGCATGCCGATTGCAAAGTACAGGACAACCTGGGACGTTAGTGACGAGGTTACGACTGGGGAACGAACACAAAACCACAGGAAAGGGCCGGACGCCCATTACCAGGAAGCGTTCCCGTCCCCTGACAGCACGGCGAACCCGGGCACTTCAACGAAGAAGGCCGCCATCGAGGCGGCCTTCTTCGTTGGTGCGGGGTGGGCTAGACGGCGCCGATTATCCTGTCGGGCTCGGGACCCACGTCCAGGACCGGGGGCAGGGAGAGGGTGACGGTGGTGCCCTGGCCCACGGTGCTTACGATCTCGATGCGGCCGCCGATCTCTTCCACGATCTTCTTGATCATGGCCAGGCCCAGGCCGTAGCCCTCGTGCTTGGTGGAGTAGAAGGGCGAGAACAGGTTGGCCAGCTCCTTGTCGCCCATGCCGCGGCCGGTGTCGGCCACCGCCAGGCGGATGGCGTTCTCGGCCAGGGCGGTGCGGATGCTGATGGCGCCGCCGCCGGGCATGGCCTCGATGGAGTTCTTGAGCAGGCTGACCACGCACTGCTTGAGGGCCTCGGCCTGGCCCACGGCGTGGGGCAGGTGGGGGTCGAGCACCACGTCGAAGACCAGTTCCGGCCGGGCGTAGCCCACCTGCATGAGCTCCACGGCCTCGCGCACCGCCTGGTTCACGTCGGTGCTGCCCATGGTGGGGGTGGCGGGCCGGGAGAAGTTCAGGATATTGGTGAGCATGTGGTCGAGGCGGCGGGTCTCGTCGGCGATGATCTGGAGCTTTTCCCGGTCCTTGGGCTCCAGGCGCTCGTTGCGCAACAACGAGTTGGCGAAGCCGCCGATGGCCATGATGGGGTTGCGGATCTCGTGGGCCAGGTAGGTGGACATCTCCCCGATGACCGTGAGCTTCTCCACCTGCTGCTGGTGCTTCTCCTTGTAGGTGCGGGCGGTGATGTCCCGGCGCATGACCAGGATGTGGGACAGGGCCCCGGCCTTGTCGAAGATGGGGTAGGAATAGACCCGGAAGTACTGGAGCCGGCCCTGTTCGCTGACCCGGGTCACCAGGGCCTCGGCCCGCTCCTTGGTCTGGCGGGTGGCGAAGAAGGGGCAGTCCTGCTCCTCGCCCCCGCACACGGCCTGGCCGCAGAGGCCGGTGATCTCCCGGCAGGCCTGGCCGGCCAGGGCGTCCTTGTCCTGGCCCAGGCGGGTGAGCACGTTCTTGTTCATGTCCACCACCCGGCCTTGCAGGTCCAGGACCAGGATGTCCTCACGGACCTCGTCGATGAGGGTCTGGATCAGGGCGCGCTGGCGGTCCAGGTGCACCTCGGTCTGGGCGCCCATCTGGTGCAGGCTGTGCAGGCCACAGAGGAACACGGCCGCGGTGTGGTCGATGAGGGAGACGTGTTCGGGCAGGCTGTCGCGAAGCTTCTTGAGCCGGAATCGCTTGCCGGCCAACTCCACCAGGATGTCGATCTCGGGGTGGGCGGCGAGCATGGCCGCGCAGGTGGCGTAGACCTTCACCCCGCGCGCGGCCAGGGCCTGGACCCGGGCCAGGTTGTGGTCGGGCTCGGCCAGGGCGGCCAGGCGCAGGCCGGGCATGAACTCCCGGTAGCTCTCGTCGTGGATGATCTCCAGGAGGGAGTTGAAGCCCGGTCCCGAGCCCACGATGCCGATGATGTGGTCCCGGTCCTCCACCTGCCAGAGGCAGACCAGGGGTTCGTCGCGGCCGGTCATGGCGGAGCGCCTCCGTGCAATCGCAGGTTCGTGGGCCTTTGCCTCCCCCATACCATCTTCGTGCAAGGGAGTTCAACCAGTTGGCGGGAGAAAACGCGACGCCGGGCCGGGAAATTGCGCGGCGGGGATTTGCCTGCACCCGGAATCGGTGTATGGTGGATGGAATGCCCGGGAATCGTCCCCGGGCATTCCATCCCCAACCAAGGAGCCTCGCATGGACACCCCGGCCGCATCCCCCTGCGTGCGCCTGCCCCGGCTGGGCGAGCCGGCCCCGGGCTTCGCCGCAGTCACCACCCACGGCACGCTGCACCTGGCGGATTTCCTGGGCGCCTGGCTGGTGCTCTTCTCCCACCCTGCGGACTTCACCCCGGTGTGCACCACCGCGTTCATGGCCTTCGCCGGCATCCACGAGCGGCTGCGGGCCCTGAACTGCGAGCTCCTGGGCCTGTCCATCGACAGCGTGTTCTCCCACATCGCCTGGGTGCGCAATATCGAGGAGAAGACCGGGGTGCGCATCGAGTTCCCGGTCATAGCCGACCTGGACCGGGCGGTGGCCACGGCCTACGGCATGGTCATGCCCGGGGAGAGCGCCACCGAGGCCTCGCGCTGCGTGTTCGTCATCGATCCCAGGGGCGTGCTGCGGGCCATGATCTATTATCCCCTGACCACCGGCCGCAACACCGAGGAGATCGTGCGCCTGGTGCAGTCCCTGCAGACCGTGGACGCGCACCAGGTGGCCACCCCGGCCAACTGGAAGCCGGGGGAGAGGGTCATCGTGCCGCCGCCGCGCACGCAGGAGGACGCCGCGGCCCGGGTGGCGGACCCGGGGGTGGAGTGCCTGGACTGGTATTTCTGCAAGAAGGACCTGTGATGGCCTGCGTGAAGCCCGACGGCTCGCTCACCGCCACCGGGCTGGCCGCTCTGCGGACGGTGGCCGGGCAGCCGGGGGTGCCATCCCTGAGCGTGGCCAAGGCCCTGGGCAAGCCCTTGTTCATCGCCCGGGGCATATTGCGGGAACTGGTCACGGCCGGGCTCCTGGAGCCCATGGCCGCGGCAGGGAGCGTGGAGCCCGCGGCCGAAACCCACCGGGCCACGGCCGAGGGCGAGGCGAGCCTGGCCCGGGGCGGGAGCCCCCGGCCGTAGGGATTATTTCCGGTACTTGCGCACCAGGTCGCGGGCCAGGGCGGCCAGGCCGGGCAGGTCGGGCTTGGAAACCTGCTCGTCCGCGCCGGCGGCCACGCCCAGGTGACGCAGGCTGTCGGTGATGAGCGAGGAGAAGAGCACCACGGGCAGGTCCTTGAGTACCGGGTCGGCCTTGATGCGCCGGGTCAGGGTGTGCCCGTCCATGACCGGCATCTCGATGTCGGTGACCACGATGTTCAGGAGGTCGTGCAGGGGCTTGCCCTCCCGGGCGGCCTGCTCCCGGGTGCGGGCCAGGATGTCCCAGCCCTCCTTGCCGTTGAAGGTGCGGGTCACGGCGAACCCGGCCTTTTCCAGCATGCTGCCGATCATGCGCCGGATGGCGGTGGAGTCGTCCACCACCAGGGCCTTGAAGGTCCCGGCCGGCTCGGCGTCGTCCGCGGCCATGGCCTCCACCGCGGCCATGGTCTCCTGCTCCTCCTTGAAGAACAGGTCCGGGTTCAGGTCCCCGATGATCTTCTCGAAGTCCAGAAGGAAGATGACCCGGCCCTCCTGCTTGACCACCCCGGTCAGGGTGTTGCCGGACAGGATCTGAATCTGCTGGCCCGGGGGCTCGATCTGCTCCCAGGACAGGCGGTGGATGCGGTTCACCCCGGAGACCAGGAAGGCGTTGATGACCCGGTTGAACTCGGTGACAATGACCTTCTCGGCCTCGGTGGGCGGCGGGTTCTTGCCCAGCCACAGGGCCAAGTCCACCAGGGGGATGACCCGGTTGCGCTGGTTGAAGGCGCCCAGGATGGAGGGGTGGGGGGCGCTGGGCATCTCGGTGACCGAGGGGCGGCGGATGATCTCCAACACCTTGGCCACGTTGATGCCGTAGTGGCCCCGGTACACGTTGCCCGCGGCGTCGGTCTCGTCAATGTAGAACTCGACGATCTCCAACTCGCGGGCTTCGGCGGCGCCGTGGGTTCCGGCCTGGGCCATGGTCCTCTCCTTGCTGCACACTTCTCCGCAAGCCATGAAAATTACCCGCTTCGGCCGGGCAAGGCAACAGGAAAACTGAACCCCCGTTCGGCTTGTTCCCCACCGGGCCGGGTGGTATACGCCGGCACTTGGAGCCAAAGGAGACGGGCGACCCATGGACACGAACCCGATACTGGAGATGGCCGGGGTCCGGCTGCCCCTGGTGGGCGGCAGCGGGCCGGTGGAGGTGCTGCGCGGGGTGGACCTGCGGGTGGCGAGGGGCGAGACCCTGGCCGTGGTGGGTCCCTCGGGCTCGGGC
>JAEXTU010000383.1 GCA_023453335.1 Pseudomonadota bacterium
CCCCCTGCCCGGGGGCGAGCCCGCGGCGGCGGCCGCAGCCTACGAGGCGCAGTTGCGCGCGGCCCTGGCCGGCCAGCCCCTGGACTTGGCCATCCTGGGCCTGGGCAAGGACGGGCACACCGCTTCGCTCTTCCCGGGCAGCCCGCTCCTGGCCGAGGCCGAGCGCCTGGTTGCGGCCACGCCCGGCCCGGCCGGCGACCCGCCCGCGCCCCGGGTGAGCCTGACCCTGCCCGTGCTGAACGCGGCCCGGGAGGTGCTGTTCCTGGCCACGGGCGCGGCCAAGGCCGGGATCGTGCAACAGATTCTGGACGACCCCGAGGCCGCGGCGCAGCGCTTTCCCGCGGCCCGGGTCCGGCCGGCCGGGCCCCTGGCCTGGTTCCTGGCCGTGGAGTGAGCCATGGGCGTCTTCGACTATGACCTCATGTGGACCCGGGCCTCGTTTCTGGGCAAGGTGGACCTGTCCATCCTGGCCTTCCTTTCCCTGTCCTCCTGGAGCACCATCTTCTGGAAGTTCTGGCAGTTCTGGCGCGCCGGGCGGAACATATCCCAGGCCCTGGACGTGCTCTTCGCCACCCGCAGCCTGGACAAGGCCATGGACAGCCTGGCCATGAAGCCCTGGTCCCCGGCCCATGCGGTGGCCGAGGAGGGCATGCGCGAGCTGAAGCGTCTGGAGGACATTGCGGCCACGCCCGGGGAGAAGGCCCGTATCATCCTGGACTCCCTGCGCGTGGTCCTGGACCGCCAGGTGCAGGCCCAGGCCGGGGAGTTGTTCGGCCAGGCCGGGTTCCTGGCCACCTGCGGCACGGTGGCCCCGCTCTTGGGCCTGTTCGGCACGGTCTGGGGCATCATGTATTCCTTCCAGAGCTTCGTGGGGGCGGGGACCCAGTCCGTGGCCGCGGTGGCCCCGGGCCTGGCCGAGGCCCTGACCACCACCGCCCTGGGGCTCATCGTGGCCATCCCCGCGGTCCTGGCGTACAACGGCCTCCTGCGCCGCATCCAGGTCATCGAGGGCCAGCTGTCCGGCTTTGCCGACCAGTTCCTGAACCACGTGAAGCGGGACATGGCCAACCTGGCCGGGACCCACTGATCCCGGAAGTTTGCCGCGGGGCGCAAAAGAGGCTACACAACGCCCCGTCACCTAGGAGGCATGCCATGGATTTCGCGACCCTGGTCCGTTCGAGCCGCACGGTGCGGCGCTTCAAGGAATCCGAGGCGGTGGACGCCGCCACCCTGGAGTGGCTGGTGGACCTGGCCCGGTTCTGCCCCTCGGGCGGGAACTTCCAGTCCCTCAAGTTCGTGCTGGCCAACGAGGCCGCCATGCGGGAGCGCATCTTCGGCACTCTGGCCTGGGCCGCCTACCTCAAGGAGTGGCCGGGCCCGGTCCCCGGGGAGCGGCCCGCGGCCTACGTGGTGGTCATGCTCGACACCCGGGTGGCCGAGAAGGTGGACTGCGACCACGGGATCATGGCCCAGACCATCATGCTGGGCGCGGCCTCCAAGGGCCTGGGCGGCTGCATCCTGGCCTCGGTGGACAAGAAGGCCCTGGCCGGCATCTTGGAGCTGCCCGAGCACTTCACCATCCTCTTGGTGCTGGCCCTGGGCAAGCCTGCGGAGACCGTGCTGGTGGAGGCCACCCCCGAGGCCACGGACCGCACCGCCATCCGCTACTGGCGTGACGAGGCGCAGGTGCACCACGTGCCCAAGCGCACTTTGGAAACCCTCATCGCAGCAAGGTATTTCGACCATGGCTGAGCAGAAGAAACCCGCCGGCACGTCCGGCCCCAAGGCGTCCGGAACCAGGAAGCCCGCCGGCAAGAAGCCGGCCTCCAAGCCCGTTTCCAAACCCGCGGCCAAGCCCGCCGGCAAGCCGGCCGCCAAGCCTTCCGCCAAGAAGGCCGAAAAGCCCGCCGGGTCCAAGCCCGCGGGCAAGGCCCCGGCCCGCAAGCCGGCTCCCAAGTCCGGCCCCAAGCCTGCGGCCAAGTCCACCGGCAAGCCCGGGTCCAAGCCCACGGGCAAGCCCGCTGGCAAGAAACCGGCCGCGGCCGGCAAGAAGGCCTCGGGTCCGGGCAAGCCCCAGACCCATGCCGAGCGCCGGCGCGAGGAAAAGGCCCTGGCCGAGCCCCGGGCGGCCAAGCCCCGTCCGGCCACGCCCCGCAAGGCCGAGGGCGGCGCGCCCAAGCGCCTGCCCAAGGAGGCCATGCTCTCCGGGGTGCAGCCCCAGCCCAAAACGATCAAGCGGCCCGGGGCCAAGAAGGCCCAGCGCCCGGACCCGGCCAGCGTGCGCGCCACCATGCGCCTGGTGGCCGGCTGGCTGCACGCCAAGAAGGCCCTGCACATCATGGCCCTGGATGTGGCCGGGCTGTGCTCGGTGGCCGAGGGCCTGGTCCTGGCCACCGCCCGCAACGTACGCCAGGCGCAGGCCCTGGCCGACCACCTGCTCAAGACCGCGGGGGAGCACGGCATCTCCTACCTGGGCATGGAGGGCTACCGCACCGGCGGCTGGGTGCTCATCGACCTGAACGACGTGCTGGTGCACGTGTTCCAGGAGGAGACCCGGCGCTTCTACAACCTGGAGGGCCTGTGGGCCGACGCCAAGCCCGTTGAGCTGGACCTGGGTCCCGACGAGGCCGGCGGCGATGACTAGCCCGCGGCCCACCCTGCTGCTCATCCTGGACGGCTGGGGCGAGGCCCCGGCCGGCCCGGCCAACGCGGTCTGCCTGGCCTGCGCCCCGACCCTCGCGCGCCTGCGCGCCGAGTACCCCGGCACCCTGCTGGACTGCTCCGGCCGGGCCGTGGGCCTGCCCGCCGGGTTCATGGGCAACTCCGAGGTGGGGCACATGAACATCGGCGCAGGCCGGGTGATCTACCAGGACATGACCCGCATCGACGTGGCCATCGAGGAGGGCCGCTTTGCCGGCAACCCGGCCATTGCCGGGGCCCTGGCCGCGGCCAAGGCCTCCGGCGGCCGGCTGCACCTCATGGGCCTGGTGTCCGACGGCGGGGTGCACAGCCACCAGAACCACATCTACGCCCTCCTGGCCGCGGCCAAGGCCGCCGGCGTGCCGGCGGTGGTGCACGCCTTCCTGGACGGCCGCGACACCCCGCCGGACAGCGGGGCCGGCTACCTGGAGCAGCTCGCCGCGGAGATGGCCCGCCTGGGCTGGGGCGAGATCGCCACGGTCATGGGCCGCTACTGGGCCATGGACCGGGACAAGCACTGGGAGCGCAACGAGCAGGCTTACGCGGCCATGGCCCAGGGCCGGGGCGAGGCCGTTGCCGATCCGGTGGCCGCGGTGCGCGCGGCCTATGCGGCCCAGGAGTTCGACGAGTTCGTCAAGCCGCGCATCGTGGCCAAGGACGGCCAGCCCGTGGCCCTGCTGGCCGACGGCGCCGCGGTGTTCTTCTTCAACTTCCGGGCGGACCGCGCCCGCCAGATCGTGCGTGCCCTGTTCGAGGCGGACTTCGCCGAGTTCCCGCGCGAGGCCTTCCCCCGGCTGCACGTGGCCACCATGACCCGCTTCGAGTCCGCCTTTCCCCTGCCGGTGGCCTTCCCCAAGGAGGAGATCGGGCAGACCCTGGGCCAGGTGGTGTCCGAGCTGGGCCTCAGCCAGCTGCGCATCGCCGAGACCGAGAAGTACGCCCACGTGACCTATTTCCTGAACTGCGGCCGGGAGGAGCCCTTCCCGGGCGAGGAGCGCATTCTAGTGCCCTCGCCCCGGGAGGTGGCCACCTACGACCTGAAGCCCGAGATGAGCGTGTTCGAGGTGGCGGAAAAGTTCGTGGAGCGCTGGAACCGGGGCGGCCTGTCCCTGGCGGTGTGTAACCTGGCCAACCTGGACATGGTGGGGCACACCGGGGTGCTGCCCGCGGCCATCTCCGCCTGCGAGGCCGTGGACCAGGCCGCTGCCGGCATCATCGGCGCGGTGCTGGCCGCGGGCGGCCGGGTGCTGCTCACCGCGGATCACGGCAACTCCGAGGAGATGGTGGACGCGGCGGGCAAGCCGCACACCGCCCACACCCTGAACCGGGTGCCCCTGGTGCTGGTGGACGACCAGGCCAAGGGCCGGACCCTCAAGCCGGGCAAGCTGGCGGACATCGCCCCCACCATCCTGGACCTCTGGGGCGTGGAGAGGCCCGCGGCCATGACCGGGCAGAGCCTGTTGGGAGGTGCCGTTTGAGCGAGCGCAAGAAACCCATCATGCCGGTGAAGCCCAGCGGCATCGAGGTGGTGTTCTTCTACGACTGCCCCAACTGCAAGCGGAGCATGCCCCTGGTGGCCCCCACCCAGCCCACCATGGTGCGCTGCGACTCCTGCAACACCCAGTTCCCCATCGTGCCGGTGGACGCCAAGGGCGTGAGCTTCCTCAAGCTGATGACCGCCGGCGGCAAGGCCGCGGTGGACCCGGATTTCCTCTAGCCCGGATTTTTTAATGTCCGACCGGCTCGACCTGCTCTATCTGGCCGCCTCCAGCCCCAACCTGCCCAGCGTGCGCTTCCGGGTGCTGCCCTTTGTGGCCGAGGCCCAGGCCCGGGGCCTCCGGGCCGAATGGCGCACCGTGCCCAAGACCGCGGCGGCGCGGGCCATGTTCGGCCTGACCCTGCCCAGGACCCGGGCCCTGGTGCTCCAGAAGCGCTTGCTCACCGCGCCGGAGATCGTGATGCTGCGCCGCAGGGCCGAGCTGGTGGCCTTCGACTTCGACGACGCCCTGTGGACCTGCCACCCCAACGTGAGCGACCCGGCCCAGCGCGAGCGCGTGGCCAAGCGGGCCGGCGCGGGCCTGGCCCGCATCGCGGCCAAGGCGGACCTGGTCATCGCGGGCAACTCCTTCCTGGCCCAGCGCGTGCAGCCCCTGGCCAAGCGGGTGGAGGTGCTGCCCACCCCCATCGACGCCCGGGTCTACGCGCCCCCGGCCGAACGGCCCGAGACCGGCCGCATCACCGTGGGCTGGATGGGCACCGCCTGCAACTTGTTCTTCCTGCCCGAGGTGTTCGACGCCCTGCGCCGGGCCGCGGATCTGCTGCGGGTCTTCGTGGTCTCGGACGAGCCCTGCGTGTTCCCGCCCGGGCTGCCCGCCACCTTCCTGAACTGGACCCCCCAGGCCGAGGTGGCGCATCTCCAGGCCATGGACGTGGGCCTCATGCCGCTGACCGACGACGAGTACACCCGCGGCAAGTGCGGGTTCAAGCTGCTCCAGTATATGGCCTGCGGGGTGGTGCCGGTGGCCTCGGACGTGGGCTTCAACCGGGAGATCGTGCAGCACGGGGTGAACGGCTTCCTGGTGCGCAGCGCGGCCGAGACCGTGCAGTACGTGGAGCGCCTGGCCCGGGAGCCCGAACTGCGCCGCGACCTGGCCCAGGCCGCCCGCCGCACCGTGGAGCAGAAGTTCTCCCTCACCGCGGCCGCGGATAAACTATTCGCCTGGCTGGGCCTGCAGACGCCCAAGCACGTGCCGCTCCAACACGCTCGCTAGGGGCTCGCTGCGGGAGAGGTACTCCCGGTCTATCTCACGGTTGGCGCGCTGCGGCTCGGGCAGGGTGTCCAGGTCCGCGAAGCGCACCAGCTTGGCGAACCCGTCCCGCACCATGTCGTCCAGCAGCCGGAACTCGGTCTCGAACACCCAGGTTTCCTTCCCGTAGGGCAGCAGGTCGTAGAGCAGGGTGGTCATGCCCCCGGCCACGATGTTCACCTCGGCCATGAGCTCATCGGTAATGGTGGCCACGTGGCGCACCGTGGCCGCGTACTGGGGGGCCAGCTCATAGCAGGCGATCTGGCGCTCGGGCCGCTCGTCGGGCTTGTACTTGAAGTACACGGTGTAGCCCAGGTCCATGCGCCTCATCATGTACTGGCCGATGCGCCGGGTGTTGCCCCAGAACTCGTAGGGCACCAGCACGTTCTTCGGGGAGAAGTTCGGCGACTCCAGCCGCCGGTACCCGTACCCGTGCTTGTTGGTGCCGGGCAGGAAATACCCCTCGGGGTAGACCTTGCCCCAGCGCCGCACCACGTCCTCCCAGTACTGGCCCCAGACGATGACGTTGTCGTACCACTGGTAGGTCCCGGGCGCCCAGCCCTCCAGGGTGTAGGCCGCCTGGCGGCGGGCGTACATGCCCAGCTGGTATCCAATGCTGGGGATGCCCAGGGCCTGGCACGCGAACAGGATGGGGTGGACCTCCTGGTGGTCGTCCAGGCCGAAGAAGAGCGCGGGCTTGTCCTTGCCCAGGACCTCCAGGTGCTGGCGGAACTCGTGCACCTGGAAGGCCATGTGCTCCTCGCAGCGGGCCAGGACCGCGGGCAGGAAGGGGGCCAGGTCCGGTCCCAACCCTGCGGCCGGGTACTGATGGCCGAACACCGGCGGCACCACCCGGCGGCGGTGCAGGAAATAGGCGGGGTGCCCCAGCTCGTGGCGCTGTTTCAGCACCTTGGTCGAGGCCGAGTACACGTAGGTGAAGTCCGTCCCGTGCGCCTCGAACACCGGCACCATCTCCCGGGTGCGGAAGTCGTTGGGTCCGTACCGGTAGAAGAGCATGGTCCCGGCCCGGCCGCGCAGCACTTTCTGATTGTGCGCGGGCAGCACCCGCTGGTAGCGCCACCAGTTGGACAGGCTGCGCCGGCTGCGGGGCCGCAGGACTTCCCAGATCTTGGCCAGGTTCACGCTGTTGCGGAACACCGGGGTGAGCTCCCCGGACAGGAAGCGGCGCAGGAGCGGGCCGTACTGCACCAGGCGGAACAGCCAGCGCCAGTACAGGTTGCCCACCTGGCCCGAGAGCCAGTTGAAGCCCTCGCGCTGGTAGTTGTCCAGGAGCCGGGTCCCGTTGGCGGCCTTCAGGTCGTAGAGCCGCAGGAGCAGGTCCAGGGCACGGTCCAGGTCGTTGTCCGGGTAATAGGTTTCAAGCACCCCCGGCCCGGCCAGCTCCACGATGCCCGAGGAGCCCTCAGTGACCAGCACGCGCGGCATGGCCCCTCCCTTCGAGCAGGTCGGTGAAGATGGCCTCCATGCGGTCCACCTTGTGGGCCATGGAGAACTCCGGGGCCAGGGCGCGGCTGGCCTGGGCCATGCGCTCGCGCCCGGCCGGGTCGGCCAGGAGCCGGGCCAGGGCGTCGGTGAGCGCCGGCGCGTAGTCCGGGCACACCAAGAGGCCGTTGCCCCCGTTGACCGGGATGAGTTCGGCAACCCCGCCCACGTCCGAGGCCACCGCGGGCAGGCCCATGCAGATGGCCTCCATGAGGGTGTTGGGCAGGCTCTCGGAGCGGGACGGCAGCACGAAGAGGTCCAGGGCCGCCAGGTAGTCGGCCACGTTCTCCACCCGGCCGGGGAAGTGCGCCCGGCCGGCCAGGCCCAGGCGCGCGGCCTCGGCCGCCCAGCGCTCGGGCCGGCAGCCCACGCAGACCAGGTGCGCGTTCGAAAACTCGTGGGGCAGGGCGGCAAAGGCCGCGAGCAGCACGTCCACGCCCTTGACCGGCTTGTCCCCGGCCACGGTGCCCAGCACCGGGACCCCGGCCGGGATGCCCAGGCTTTCCCGCATGGCCGCGGGCCCGATGGCCGGCGTGACCCGCTCGGCCGGGATGCCGTTGTACACCACCTCCAGGCGCTTGGACGACACGCCCAGGCTGCGCAGCACCCGGGCGCAGGCCCGGGAGTTCACGGTGAACAGGGCCATGCCCGGGGACCAGTAGGGCAGGGGGTTGCCCGGCCGGTACATGACCCCGCGGTGGCCCAGGCAGACCACGCCGCGCTTGCGCCAGGCCAGGCTCCACCAGGCCAGGGCCTTCACCGCCTTGTTGTGGAAGGCCTGCACGATGCAGGGGCCGGAATCCGGCAGCACCGCCTCCACCGCGGCGTGCCAGCCGCTGCGGGCAGCGGGCAGGGTGCGGTGGTCCAGGCCTCCGGCCAGGGCCGCGCTGGCCGCCTGGTCCGGGGCGAAGAAGGTCACCTGGTGCCCCCGCGCGGCCAGGCCCTGCCCCAGGTACAGCGCCTGCCGCGCTCCGCCGCTGGCGCTCTCCGAGGAGGTGATCAGCACGATGCGCATCAGGACCTCCTGTCCCGGGCGGCATCCAGCCGGCCGAGCAGTTCCGGGAGCACGGCCTCGGGCGTGAGGTCCGTGAGGCAGCGCATGGTGTCGCACTCGTTGCGGTTGCAGGGCTGGCAGGGCAGGCCCAGGCGCACGTCGCCGTGTTCGGCCGAGGGGTAGGTCCAGGCGTCGGAGGTGGAGCCCAGCACCGCCAGGGTGGGAGTGCCCACGGCCACGGCCAGGTGGCGCGGGGCCGAGCAGGTGCCGAAGTGCAGGGCGGCGCGCTCCTGCACCGCGGCCAGCTGGCGCAGGGTGAGCATGGCCTCGGGCACCATGCAGGACGCCGTTCCGCTGGCCGCGGCCACCTCCGCGGCCAGGTCCTTCTCCCCCGGCCCCCAGGCGATGAGGAAGCGCGCGTCCGGCCGCTCGGCGGCGGCCAGGCCCAGGACCTTGCCGAAATGGGCCGCGGGCCAGCGCCGGGTGGCCCGGCGGGGGGAGGGGTCCACGGTGGCCAGGGTCGCGCCGGCCAGGCCGGAGCGGGCCAGGAAGTCCCTGGCCCAGGCCCGCTCCTCGTCGCGCAGGAAGAGTTCCGGCCGCTCCCCGCGCCAGGCCAGGCCCAGGGGCTCCAGCACGCTGGCCTTGCACAGGGCTGCGTAGCCGTCCCGGGGCCGGGTGGTGTGGGAATAGAGCCAGCGGTTGTACCAGGGCGGGTCGTAGGACAGCCGCCAGCGCGCGCCGAAGAGTCGGGACAAGCCCACCACCCAGCGGATGCGCGGCAGCTGCTGGAAGTCCACCACCAGGTCGAAGCCCTGCCGGGCCACGTGGAGGTAGTAGGCCAGCTCCTTGCCCAGGTGGGTGAGCTGCCTCTTGTCCACGGGCCAGATGCGGGCGACGTGCGGGTTGTTCTCCAGCACCGGCGCGCAGCGGGCCTCGGTGAACACGTGCACGTCGGCCGAGGGAAAGGCCTCATGCAGGAGCTTGATGGCCGGGGTGGCCAGGAGCACGTCCCCGATCTGGCGCAGCTGGCAGACCAGGATGCGCCGCACCCGGGACGCGGGGATGGACAGGCGCTCAGCGGCCATGCCGGGCCTCCTGCACCACTTCCTCCAGCCAGGAGGCCAGGGCCTGGGTCTGGGTCTCCAGGGAGAGATGGGCGGCCATGTGTTCCCACACCGCGCGCCGGGCGGCCAGGAGCGCGGCGTCGTCCAGGGCCAGGGCCTGGTCCAGGGCCGCGGCGAGTTGGTCCACGCCGGCTTCGTAGGGGAGCAGGAAGGGCTCCAGCCCGGCGGGCCAGGCCTCGGCCACCCCGCCCACGTCCCGGGCCACCGGGAGCAGGCCTTCGGCCATGCCCTCCAGGAGCGCGTTGGGCAGGCCCTCGGAGCGGGAGGGCAGGGCGAAGAGGTCGGCCCGGGCCAGTTCGGCGCGCACCTCGGCCACGAAGCCTGGCCAGGCCACGCAATCGGCCAGGCCCAGGCGTTCGGCCCGGGCCTTGAGTTCGGCCTCGGCGCTGCCCGTGCCCAGTAGCCGGCAGCGGAAGTCGCGGCCCGCGGCGCGGAGCCGGGCCAGGGCCTCCAGCAGGTCGGCGTGGCCCTTGTCCGGGTTGAGCTGGCTGGTGGTGACGATGACCCGCGGGGCGTTGGCCCGCGCGGGCGGGGCCGGGGCCGGCTGCTTGCCGATGGGGATCACCGTGATGTCGGCCTCGGCCACGAAGGACAGCTCCCGGGCCATCTCGCGCTGGATGGAGCGGCTGGGGGCCAGGAGGCGCGGCCCGATGAAGCGGTGGGTCAGGCGGACCTTGAGGCTGTCCGCCATGTCCCGGGGCAGGCCCACCCGGTGCACCACCGGGATGTGCAGGAGCCGCGCCGCCACCCCGGCCAGGCGCAGGTCCTTGCCCACGTTGCACACCACCACGT
>JAEXTU010000293.1 GCA_023453335.1 Pseudomonadota bacterium
GGTGCGGCCCCGGGCGTGGCGCATCTCCGCCACCTCCAGGCCGGCCTTGGCCAGAAGCCCCCGCACCGCCTGCTGCACGTCCTCGGCCCCGCGCAAAGGGCAGGGGTCGTGCACCGTGACCTGCCCGGCAACCCGCCGGGGCGCGGACAGGCCCAGTTCGGCCAGGGCCTCGTACACGGTGCGCACCCTGAGCGGCGCGGCGTACCGGGAAAAGACCGTGTGGCAGTTGGGGCAGGCCACCAGCACCGTGGACACCCCGTATTCGCGCAGGGGGGCCAGGACCTCGGCAAAGCGGGCCGCGAAAAACTCCTGCCGGCCCAAATCGTGGGAGGGCTTGTGGCAGCAGTCCAGGATCACGCCCAGCCGGGGCAGGTGGCGGCGCAACTCGCTGAACAGCCGCCAGGTGGTCTCGGGCCGGGTGCCGGGCAGGGTGCAGCCCGGGAAGAACACCGTGTCGCAACCCGGGGGCAGGCCGCGCCAGGCGAAGAGCCGGGAGTGGCCGCGCGCCTCGTAGCCCAGGAGCTTCCGGTAGCGCGCCAGGTCCAGGCCGCCGCCCGCCGCGGCCTCCCGGCGCAGGGCCAGGAAGAAATCCCCGGGACAGAGCTTTTCCGGGCAGACCGCGCCGCACAGGCCACACAGGCTGCACGCGTAGGGATCGCAGGCATCCTGGCCCGCAAGCGCAGCCGAGGCCAGGTCCCCGGGCAGGCCGTACTTCTGGAGAAAGGCGCAGGACGCGGCGCAGGCCCCGCAGCGGGTGCAGCCCCCGGCCAGGTCCCGGGCCGCGGCAGCGGCGTCGGGGGCGGCGTCCCGCGGGGGCGGCGGGACAGGGGACAAGGAAGTGGTCGGCATGGGTGGCTCCGGCTGTCCACAGTACACCACATCCGGCGTCCGGCAAGAAATCGTTTCTTGCGCTTGGTTTTCGTCCCTCGCATTGGAAACGGCGATGGCCTGGCGTTGCCCCTGGCCCCGGCTGCTGCTATGCATGGCCAGCACAACGCGGGAGGTGTTGCGTGGGCGTCAAGGAGTTCATGGCTGAACTGCCGCTGTTCTCGGGGCTGTCGTCCCGGGACCTGGAGTCCCTGGCCTCGCTGGCCAGCGAGGTGCGGATGGACAAGGGCCGCTCCATCTTCCTGGAGGGCGGCGAGGCCAAGGGGTTCTACATCGCCAAGAGCGGCCTGGTGAAGATCTTCAAGCTCGCGCCCGACGGCCGGGAGCAGATCATCCACATCTACGGCCCGGGCGAACCCTTTGCCGAGGTGCCGGTGTTCGAGGGCGGGGCCTACCCGGCCAACGCGGTGGCCATCGAGGAGAGCGTGCTGCTCTTCTTCCCGCGGGAGGCCATCCGCCGGCTGCTCACCCGGGAACCCTCCCTGGCCCTGGCCTGGCTGGCGGTGCTGGCCAAGAAGCTGCGGCGCTTCACCATCCAGTTGGAGAACCTCACCCTCAAGGAGAGCCCGCAGCGCCTGGCCGCCTACCTCCTGGACCTGTCCGACCGCAAGGACGGCAGTGACGCCGTGGAGCTGGACATGACCAAGGGCCACCTGGCCGGCCTGTTGGGCACGGCCCAGGAGACCCTGTCCCGCATCCTCAAGAAGCTGACCGAGGCCGGGTACATCACGGTCAAGGGCCGGCGCATCGATATCCTGGACCGGGCGGCCCTGGAGGCCCTGGCCGACGGGGACGAGCGGCTCTAGGTTGCGGCACGCCCATGAAGTCCGTATACCGCCCTCTTCCGCCCGAACTGCGGGACACCTTTTCCCGGACCCGGAGCCGCATGAAGACCGACCTGCACATCCCCATCCTGCACAAGAAGCTGGGCGTTCCCGAACTCAACGACGCGGACCTGGAGACCCTGGCCGCGGGCCTGGCCGAGCCGGCCAACCGCCTGCCCGAGATCGTGGGCGCGCTCATCAACGTGCACAAGGCCGACTACACCGACACCCGGCAGATCCGCGACAAGTTCGCGGGCATGAAGCTGGGGCTGCGGCGCGAGGACGGCACGGTGTACCTGCTCTGCCGCGGGGTGCCCGCGGACTGTCTGTACGACGGGCAGAACGTGATCTGGGCCGCCTGCGAGTTCATCTCCTCGGCCATCCGGGACATCGTGTTCCCCCCGCCCGGGCCGGAGCCCGGCGCGGACAGCGCCGCGGTGTCCCTGGCCCTGCGCCGCTTCGCCGAGCACGCCGGCATCCTCTACCGGGGGGAGCGCAACCTGGTCTCGTTCGTCTGGGGCGGGCACCGGGTGAACCGCGAGGAGTACGAGTTCGCCAAGCAGGTGGCCTACTGGGCCACCCTGTTCCTGCCCCACATGGAGCACATCACCGGCTGCGGCGAGGGCATCATGAAGGCCCCGTTCAAGGGCGCGCAGGTGGCCTACGCCAAGCAGCGCACGGCCCAGCGCTACGGGCTGCGGGACTTCATCGGCTTCACCGAGAAGAACATCCTGGCCGCCGAGCCGCCCAACGAGCTGGTCAACCGCTTCGTGGTCTACCCCTGCATGGAATGGCGGCTGGAGGCCTTCATCCGGGCCAGCCACTGCGGCCGCGCCCACCCCGGCGGGCCGGGCACCATGGAGGAGGTGCTGACCATGCTGGCGGTGCTGGGCGACCCGGCCAATAAGGGCTGCGGGTTCTGCTTCGACCTGGTGGAGCGCGAGGGCGGGACCTATTTCACCGCCATCCGGGACTACCTGCACGAGTGCTTCGGCCAGGACCTGGACGGCCTGTACCAGATCCACCTGGGCGCGCCCGCGGAGTACGCCCGCTCCCTGGCCGAGCGCGCCCGGCGCATGCCCACCCGCTACCTCTGGAACGAGGACCTGCGCTTCGACCCCCGCTTCCAGGAGCCGTTCGCGGTGAGCTTCGCCAGCATGGAGGCCCTGGACCTGTCCCGGGACCAGTCGCCCAGGGACCTGCTCATCAACCTGCGCCGGTTCTTCCACGCCATCGTGCACGTGTCGGTCAAGGACCCGGACCTGCTGGACTCCTGGGGCGAGGATCGGCCGCTCATCCGCGGGGACAAGCGCATCCTGGCCGCCACCGACCGCCTGGTGCGCCGGCTGGCCGAGCAGGGCCGCATCCATCCCAACGCGGACTACGCCGTGCCCTACCGGGTGTACTGAGGGAGCGCCCCCGGGTTGACCGAGGCGCGCCGAGTGGTATGATGGCCTCCTTCCGCCCGGCCCCTGCCGGGCGGCAACCCCAGACAGGGAGGCACGCCATGTCCGACGCCCCGCTCGGCGCCATCCTGCAGCGCGACAAACTCACCTACGCCGTGGTGCCCCGCACTCCGGTGGGCCTGCTCACCGCCGACGACCTGGAGGCCCTGGCCGCGGTGGTGCGCAAGTACGCCATCCCGGTGGTCAAGATCACCTCGGGCCAGCGCTTCGCCCTGGTGGGCCTGAAACCCGGGGACGTGGCCAAGGTCTGGGCCGACCTCAAGATGGACGTGGGCAAGGCCACGGAGCTGTGCCTGCACTACGTCCAGGCCTGTCCGGGCAACTCGGTGTGCAAGTTCGGCTTGCAGGACTCCCTGGGCCTGGGCCTGGAAATCGAGAAGATGTTCCACGGCCAGGACCTGCCGGCCAAGGTCAAGATCGGGGTGTCCGGCTGCCCGCTGTGCTGCGGGGAGAGCTACGTGCGGGACATCGGGGTGCTGGGCAAGCGGGGCGGCTGGTCGCTCATCGTGGGCGGCAGCGCGGCCCGCCGGCCGCGGGTGGGCGACCTGCTCAAGGACGACCTGACCCAGCCCGAGGTCCTGGACCTCATCGGCAAGTTCTTCGCCCACTACGCCAAGCACGCCAAGCCCAAGGAGCGCACCGCCGCCTTCCTGGACCGCATCGGCATCGAACAGGTC